>CAZKCX010000444.1:1075-6291 GCA_964550865.1 uncultured Planctomycetales bacterium | reverse complement strand
GATACGCAGCATGTGCACGGGGGTGCTCGTGCAACCGAAATCGAGATGCACCCCCCACGCCCTTCATTTCGGCCAACGGTCCCGCCGTCCCTCACCCGCCGGGTGCCGCCATACCACGGACGCGTCAGGCCGGACGGCGTCGTAGACACGCAAGCAGTCGCCAAGCAGGGAGGGGAGCTCATCGAGCGGCCACACCGTGGCGGCGTCGCTCTTGGCCCGGGGCGGATCGTCGTGCGTCTCGATGAAGAGGGCGTCGGCGCCGGCGGCCACCGCCGCCCGCGCCAACGTCGGGACGTATTCTCGCCGGCCTCCGGATTGGGTTCCGCCCTCGCCGGGCAGCTGGCAACTGTGCGTGGCATCGAAGACGACCGGCGCGAACCGACGCATGACGTCGACGGCGGTGAAGTCGCAGACGAGACGACCGTATCCGAAGAACGTTCCCCGCTCGGTCAGCAGAACACGCTCGTTCCCCGCGCGACGAACCTTCTCCGCCGCATCACCCATCTGCTCCGGTGCGACGAATTGCCCCTTCTTGATGTTCACGCACTTGCCGGTTTCTCCGGCCGCGACGAGCAGGTCGGTCTGGCGACAGAGGAAGGCCGGCACCTGCACGACGTCGAGCACCTCCCCGGCGGGCGCGGCCTGCGACGGCTCATGGATGTCGCTCAAGACGGGCAGACCCACTTCGCTGCGAATCTCGGCCAGAATCGCCAAGCCCTCCTCCTGCCCCGGGCCGCGGAAGCTCTCCGCGCTTTGGCGGTTGGCCTTGTCGTAGCTCGCCTTGAAGACCAGAGGGACCTGCAATCTCGCGCAGACATCTCGTAGACGTTCGGCCATCCGCAGCGCGTGCTCGCGAGACTCGATGACGCAAGGCCCGGCGATGACGACCAACCGTTCCTTGCCGACGACGAGGTCGTCGCGAATGCGCACTCCCTTTCGATATCCGTTCTGATGGCTTGCGGTCATGGTCGGGTCGCCCCGGCTATCCGGCTAGAGGGTGGTCGGCGGAACCATGTCACGGCAGCCACCGCATCCGACGCGATCGCGGCGGCGGAACCAGGAAGATACCGCGGCGAGGCATGACCGTGAAGTGGGCCGGGAGCGTGCCCGCCGGATCTCCGTCGATCTCCATACGGAGAGGAACGTCCGAGTCGATCCGGATGTCCCGAGCCCGTCGGTAAATGTTTCCCCCCCATTCGACGTGCCGTTGCAGGAGCGCGGCGCCCGCATGCATCAAGAGCTTGCCCTGCCACTGGCACGGGAAGACGCACAGATCCAGTTCACCGTCGTCGCATACCGCATCCCGAAGGATTTGAAGTCCGATGGCATATCGCCGGATGTTCCCCACGAACACCAAACCGCGCCCCTCGAAGATCTGCTCACCGTCGACGGCCACCCGAATGGGAGGGAAGCGATACTCCCAGAACGTCCGCCACAGGGGCCAGAAGTAGCTTACGTAGGTGATGTGACCGCTTCGGCTATCGACGAGCCGCTGGACCACATCCGCATCAAAACCGATCCCGGCCACGATGAGGAAGTGCCGTCCGTTCATCACACCCACGTCGATCCACTGACGGCAGTTCGCGTTGATCGTCTCGTACAGCAGGCGGGCGTCGGCGCGAAGACCGAACTCCTGGCTGATGATGTTCTCCGTGCCCGTCGGAAGCACCACGATGGGAATCGGGTGTTGAATCAGGCCGTGAACAACCTCGCTGACGGTCCCATCTCCCCCGACGGCCACCACCGCGTCCACGTCGGCCGGCATCCGTTCGGCGAAGAGGCGCGCGTCGCCGGCGAACTGCGTGCGGTAGATCGAAACCGAGTCGCCATCCTCGCGCAGGCGACACGCCAGATCCCGAACCAAGTCCGCGTTCCGACGACGTCCGGAGACAGGATTCACGATGAACTGAACCCGACGCCCCACGTAAGCTCCCTGACACCAGGCATTTATAAGCATAATGGGCGGATTCTGCCTTGGCGCGAACACGATCCGCCCACGACCGACGTGCATCCAACTTCCCTCTATACATCGATAGATACGGGGCAAAGGCTTGAAACGTTCGTTTTGGACTACCTCCCGCCTGAGGCCACCCCGATCTGCGCCACGGGCACGCGCACCTTGATGGTGCGGACGTGCTGGCGTCCCTTTGCCGTCTTGATCGTGACCTGCACGCGGTATTCCCCGGGCTCGCTGTAGACGTGCTCCGGACTCGCCGCGGGTGAGATGTCGCCGTCTCCGAACTGCCAGAGATACGTCTCGGCCGAAGGCGCGGAACGAACGCGAAACTTCACGGCCATGAGGTTGTCCGGCCGACTTGCGAACGCCGTCACGACCATCCAGGGATGCTCGCGCACAACGCGCCGAAAGAACCGGTACGCCACCTCCGGAAGCAGACGGTGGTGCCCCGCCAGCTCCTGCGGGATTGCATAGGCCATTCGATGCGAGCGAATCCAATGCAGGGCCTCTTCCGCGTCGTCCTTCAGCAGATCGGTGATGCCCCAGGAGATCTGAACCGGTTGGTAGGGATCGAGCCGCGGGAGCGTTGGCTTCACGAACCGTTCGTCGAAGTTCCCTTGATGCACCGCCAGAGCGCGGAAGATGTCCGGGTGCCGGAGGCCCGTGTACAACACCGCGTACGCGCCACCAGACCAACCAGTCAGGAATACGCGCGTGGGGTCGATATTGAAGGCGGGCCGCAGACGCTCGACCAGCGAGAGAATCACCCGCTCGTCGTGCTCCTGCCTCCGGATCTGCACGTCCGGGGAGATAAACGGGTTGTCGCTGGCGGTTCCCTTGAGCACCGGCGCGACGACCACGAATCCCTTCCCCTCAGCGAACGAGCCCCACCGTCCGATCTGCTGAAGGGCCGTGTCCCACGGAGGGGTGCCGTGGCAAGTCACGACAAGCGTCCATTTCTTCTTGGGGTCATGCTTCGAGGGCACGGCCAGGTAATACTCCGCGCCCGTCTCGGGCTCGATTTCCTTCATGTACCGGACGCCGCTTTCGTCCTTCGGCAGCCCGGTGCAACCCCAGCAGCAGAGCAGCGGCAAGGCCAGGGCACAGAACCCCACGCGCCCCAGAGCGGCCGACGAGCGCAGAGACGTCCCAGCGTGGTTCGACCGGACGGCCCATACTCCCGAGGGACTGTTGGATCGCTTGTGACGAGACATCGGATCCTCACAGCAGGATTTTGGGAGAGTCTTTGACCTCCCGATCATTTCGTCTAGAGAGCCAGCAACCACCACGGTCACCGGCACCGCGCCGATCCCCACAGCGGAGAGGGATGTTTCGACATGCTACCACGTTCCGGCTGCCAGCCAAACCCGACGCCTCGTCTCTCGAGCTGGAATAGGCGACGGCGTTGGACCATGCGACGAGTCGCGCACGCATCGGCCGGGAGGCTGTGAGGATGCAGTATCCGGCGGCCGGTGCTATGATCGACAAGGCGAAGGATTTCCCCGTCCCAGGGCCAGGGAGCACTTATGAGGGGCGTGAAGCGCAAAGACGTCAGACCGAAATGGGGCCGGCGGATGCCGGGCTCGACGGTCCTGTTCGCCGTGACGAGCTGCGTTCTCTTTCCCGGCCGACCGGCTATCAGTGCGGGACATCCCTCTGAGACGCTGGACCGGCGCGCCGCCGTTCAGGCCCTCGTCGCGTTAGATTCGGCCCACCCAAGATCCAAGGAGGCCGTCCGCCGGTTCGAAGTCGCCCATCCGATCGTCTTTGATTGGCTCCTCCAAGACGGCAAGGACACGGTTCTCCAGCGGCTCTCTGGGCAGCCGGGACCTCTCGTCACCACGGCCATGATTGAGCGGGCCGTACACGAACTCGGCGAGGCCGGAGCTCCGTTGCGGAAGCGCTTCGTAGCGCTTGCCGGCTCCGACGCGGAAGGTGCCGATCCACGTTGGGTCGAGCTCTACCTGACGGCCTGCGAGAGGCGCCGCGCGGTGCGGCTCCGGCCGTTGATGGATCGCTGGCGGCGTATCGTCTTCACCAAGCACTACAACCTCGGCGGCTCGCACTATGCCTACACCGAGGGGCAGTCGGACGCACAGCGCGAGCGGCACTTCAAGCCCGGTGCGTCGCTGTGCATCCTTGAGCTCAGCGGGATCACCGGCACGGTGCGCACCCTGATCGACGACCCGAACGGCGTAATCCGCGACCCGGCCGTCAGCCATGACGGCAAGCGCATCTTGTTCGCGTGGAAAAAGTCGGACCGGCAGGACGACTATCATCTCTACGAGATGACCGTTGCCGACGGCCGGCTGCGCCAACTCACCTCCGGCCTGGGCTTCGCCGACTACGAGCCGGCGTACCTGCCCGACGGGGGTATCGTGTTCACCTCGACACGATGCGTCCAAACGGTTGACTGCTGGTGGACCGAGGTCAGCAACCTGTACACGTGCGATGCCGAGGGTAAGCACCTCCGCCGACTCGGGTTCGACCAGGTACATACCAACTTCCCGACGGTCCTGGAAGACGGCCGCGTGATCTATACCCGATGGGAATACAGCGACCGTGGCCAGGTCTTTGTTCAGGGCCTGTTTCAGATGAACCCCGACGGCACCGGCCAGACCGCCTTCTATGGCAACAATTCCTGGTTCCCGACGACGCTGCTGCACGCGCGGGGCATACCCGGCACGCGACAGGTCGTTGCCGTGGCTTCGGGACATCACACGCGGCAGACGGGCAAGCTCGTAATCGTGGATCCCGCTCGCGGTCACGAGGAGGCGGCCGGCGTGCGGCTCATCGCGCCGGTCCGTCGCACGGAGGCAGTTCGCGTCGATCGATACGGCCAGGACGGCGAGCTGTTTCAGTATCCTTATCCGCTCAGCGAAACGCAGTTCCTTGTGACGTACGATCCGTTCGGGTACGAGCGGGAGCCGCTGCTCTTCAAGATCTACCTGATGACCATCGATGGACGGCGCGAGCTGCTCGTGGCCGACGAGTCGATCTCCTGCAATCAACCCGTTCCGCTCGTACCGCGCCCTTTCCCCCACCGGCGCCCCGACGTCGCCGACCACCGCAAGGCAACGGGCGTCTACTTCGTCCAGGATGTATATCAAGGTCAGGGCCTTCGGGGCGTGCCGCGCGGCGCGATCAAGAAGCTGCGCGTCGTGGCGGTCGAGTACCGCGCCGCGGGCGTGGGGTCGAACCGAAACCGCGGCCCGGCAGGCGGCACTACCCCAACTCCCCCGAGATACGCAGCGGATTC
>CAZKCX010000444.1:0-1065 GCA_964550865.1 uncultured Planctomycetales bacterium | reverse complement strand
CCCGGCAGGCGCGGCGCTCATCAGCACGCCGATCGCCGTCAACAACGGTGCGTGGGATGTCAAGATCGTGCTCGGCGATGCGACGGTGCACGAAGACGGCTCGGCCTGCTTTCGGGTGCCCGCGCGAACGCCCGTATACTTCCAAGCGCTGAACGCAAACGGGCATGCCGTGCAGACGATGCGGAGTTGGTCGACACTGCAGCCGGGCGAGTACTTTTCCTGCGTGGGATGTCACGAGACGAAGTCGACCGTCCCGCCGCCGGTGGACCGTGCGCCGACCGCGATGCGAACCGGCCCGCAGGAGCTCGAGCCATTCTACGGGCCCGCTCGAGGATTCAGCTTCCCCCGCGAAATCCAGCCGGTCCTCGACCGCCATTGTGTGCGATGCCATCGTGAGCGTGGGCCGGAGGTCGTTCGTCAGGCCCGGCCGAGCGCATCACACCATAATTCGAACGATCCGGTGGAAGCCCTCAACGACGGGCGCCAACCCGCCGGCAGCAACGACAAGACGATCCCTCGCTTTACGTGGTGGCCTCACAAGGGGACGCGCGAGTGGGTGCAGTATGACCTGCCCGAGCCGCGTCGGGTGAAGGGCGTTCGCGTCTTCTGGTTCGACGACAGGCGTTCCGGCGGACGCTGCCGCGTCCCTGCCTCCTGTCGTGTGCTTCTTCGCGTGGGCGACGCGTGGACGGAAGTCTCCGACGAGCGCCACTGCGGCCTGGACGTCGACCGCGAAAACGCGGTGTCGTTCAAGCCCATGAGGACGACCGCGATCCGATTGCTTGTGCGGCTTCGGCCGGGGTACTCGGGCGGCATACTCGAATGGGGGGTTGACTCGTCCGAGGTCAAGCGGGAACAGGGCGCACCCCATCCGATCGCCTTCAGCCTGAGGGGGGTGGAAACTGTCGATCCACGTGCCAAGCGCCGATGGAGCGACGCATACCTTGCCCTCACCCGACGAGGGCAGCCGAACCGGATCGTGAACTGGATCAGCGCCCAGTCAATCCCGTCGGTGCTGCCGCCGTACCACGCGGGAGCGGCCAAGAGTCGGCAGATCTGGATGCT
>CAZKCX010000443.1:0-6298 GCA_964550865.1 uncultured Planctomycetales bacterium | reverse complement strand
GGTCCCCAGTTGGCTCCGAGTCGGTGACGCCCCCGTTCTGAGGGGGGCGTCAAGGGTAGGTCACCATCATTGGGCAGGAACAGCAATGATCCTATTGCCACATATGCCGCTCCAACCACCACATCTCCTGTGGCATGCTATCTCCCGAACGTCTAGGAAAGAAGAGCAAAATGCTAGAATTCGGTTAACGCCGCAACCCCCGAAACTCCTACCCCCTTGCCGGCCAGACGGAACCAGTTTCTTCTCCCACACGATCTTCCCTTGGTCCGCCACGCATATCCACCTGCCTCCATCGGCATCCAAACAGTGGGAAAGCCGTTTCGCACCACGAGAGCACTAAGGCATCTACATGTCTTGCGAGCTCTGGCATCGGATCCCGGAGGATCGGTCATGTGGAAGTATGTGATGATTCTGGCCATGCTCGCCTTCGTCACTGCCGCCGGCTGTGAGAAGATCGTCCCTTGCAGCTCATGTTCTCGAGATGCCTCCCCCACCGCCAAGGAACCAACGATGGCAACGAAAGTCGTCAAGACGGAAGAACCGTGGAAACAGCGACTTACGCCTGAGCAGTATCGTGTGACCCGCCAGGCGGGGACCGAACCCGCCTTCCGAAACGAGTACTGGAACCACAAGGCCGATGGCACGTACAAGTGCGTGTGCTGCGGGGAGGAGCTGTTTCACTCGGCCGCGAAGTTTGATTCCGGTACAGGATGGCCGAGCTTCGTGCAGCCTGCCGATGCCAACAATGTCGCCACCGCGGTCGATACGAGCCACGGTATGCGCAGAAACGAGGTCATCTGCAGTCGATGCGACGCTCACCTCGGGCACGTGTTCGAGGACGGTCCCGCCCCTACCGGCCTGCGATACTGCATCAATTCTGCGGCACTCGAGTTTGAGCCCGAGGAGAAGCCAGCACCGGAGTCATCCTCCGCAGAACAGACCGAGTAACCTGCAATTACGCTACCCCGACGATCCTCTATAACGGCTACTGCCGCCTCAGCGCTCCGCACAGTCACTGTACCCCGAACCGTCCTTAAGCGTCTCTTTCCATGAGCGGGACGATGGCCTATCGACGCCTCGCTCCTTCGCTGTCGCTCACCTCTTGACCCGAGGCGACGGGCCGGATTCGATGGGAACGGACACGGGGGACGAACCAGGGACGGGCGATACCCCAAAGGGGATTTGGACGATGGACCTGCACGGGCTCAGACACATCCTTCAACAGGTGGCCGATCATGAGGGCGTCAACGTGACCGCCGCAGACCTCAACGCACTCACCGTGATCGTCGCCGCTGCATCCCAGATGCGACGCGGCGGCGCCTTGGCGGGTGAATCGGTCGACTCCCTCTTGGCCTACCTTGACGGAACCATGCCGGAAGCGCAGCGCGGTGCGTTTGAGGCACGCCTCACGCACGAACCGGCCGCACAGGTGGACCTGGACGTCCTCCGTCGAATCCTGGAAGAAGAGGTGCCCGAGAAGGCCGAATCCCAAGCTTCCTCCGCGATCGGCTGGCGGATCTGGGATACGGTCATGCGGCGGATCGACGAGGACGAACCAGCGCCCGCACAGACGATACCCTTTCCGCATGCCGCTTCCTTGTCGGAATGGCTCGGCATGGCCGCCTCGTGGCTGGGTCCCATCCTCCTTGCCCTCGAAGGCAGCCGTCAGCTGCTCTTCGTCAGCCAACCCGCCGGCCCCGTCTTCATGGACGGCGCGGCCCGGTTGGAGGATCTGCCGACATTCGACTGGCAGGCAGGCACGCTGACGGTGCGCGTCGTTCGCCCCGCCGACGCCGACGTTCCTGCAAGCGAGGTCTGGCTGCTCGATGACCGCGGTGAGATCGCCTGGCGGGTGGAGATCGATGACACCGGCTGCGCCCGCTTCGAGGATCTGCCTGCCGGCTCGTATCGGATCAACACCGACCGTGGCCTCGAAACCCTCCTCGGCGGCGTGGGGGACTGAGCTCCCCGGCGTTGTTGCCCCTCCCTCGAATCCCTCTGCGATTTGCCCCTGAGGGAGCCCCCCCATCGGCCGGAATGCCGGGGCTCGCGGTATCCCCCGATAGAGGACGAGGTATAGCATGCGCACCGACACGCTGGTTTGCTGAACGCCTTCCGCCAGTCGTACAATGGTGGTGCGTTCCGTCTCTGGTACGCGCACCGCCTGCGAGGATGGGATCCATGACGCTTCGCGAATTCCAGGAACTGATCGATAAGATGTACTCGGACAAGGACCGCGCCCGCGGCGTGACGGCCACCTACCTGTGGTTCATGGAAGAGGTCGGCGAGCTTGCCGGGGCGTTACGCGAAGGTACACCCGAAGAGAAGGAGGCCGAATTCGCCGACGTCCTCGCCTGGCTCGTGACGATGGCGAACGTCGAGGGCGTGGACCTCACCCGCGCAATCGAGAAGTACGCCAAAGGCTGCCCCGGCTGCGGAAAGATGATCTGCTCCTGCGACGAGAAGCCCTGAGCCTGCCACCCGTTCACTCCGACGTGCTGAGGATCTTGATCCTGTCGTTGCCCCTCTGGATCCGACCGAGATCCGCCAGAGAGATGGACAGATCCAACCGGACCGCATTCGGCCCGTACTCACGGTGATGGACCTCGCCGAAACGGTCCAACAACGATTGCGTCTTGCCGTCGGCCGGATCGACCTCCACCACTGCGCGAACGTAGTCCTGTTGCATCTGCTCGCGAACCCGGTCCACCAACCGGTCGAGCCCCTTCCCCGCCCTGGCGGAAATCCGCACCGTATCGGCCTCGTGGACCTCGATAATCTGGATCAGCGCCTCGTCGTCCGCGACGTCCACCTTGTTCAGCAGCAGCAGCGTCGGCGTCTCGGACAGGCCGAGCTCATCGAGAACCCCACGAACGGCCTCGATCTCCGCCTCCGCATGGGCACTGGATGCGTCGACCACATGCAAGAGCAAGTCGGCATGGATCGCCTCTTCCAGCGTGGCCTTGAAGGATGCCACCAGATGATGCGGAAGGTCTCGCACGAAGCCGACCGTATCGCTGAGCAACGCCACATGCGCGTCCCCAAGATCCCAACGCCGCGTCGTGGTCTCGAGCGTGGCAAACAGCTTGTCCTCCACCTCCACCCCCGCGTCCGTCAGGGCGTTCATCAGCGTGCTCTTGCCGGCGTTGGTATAGCCTACGAGCGAGACGTTGAATTGCTCCGACCGTGCCCGGACCTCACGGACCTTGCGTCGATCGATCCTGGCAAGCTCGCGCTTGAGCTGCGTCACCCGGCGACCGACCAACCGACGGTCGATCTCGATCTGCGTCTCGCCCGGTCCGCGCGTCCCGATGCCGCCCACCATGCCCGCGCCCGTGGCGCCGCCCGCTCCGGCGATCCGCTCGAGGTGCCGCCACATGCCTCGAAGGCGTGGGGCCGTGTACTCCAGCTGCGCCAGCTCCACCTGCAAGCGGGCCTCACGCGTCCGCGCTCGGGTCGCGAAGATGTCGAGGATCAGCTCACTGCGGTCCAGCGCCTTCCGATGCGTGACCTTCTCGATCTCACGGATCTGCGCCGGAGAGAGATCGTTGTCGAAGATGACGACATCCGCCTCGCTTGCCTCGGCCCGGTCCGCCACCTCCTCCAGCTTGCCGCGACCGATGTAGCTCGCCGGATCAATCCGACTCCGCCGCTGAAGGATCCGGTCGGTCACCTCCGCACCGGCACTGATGGCCAGCGAGGCCAGCTCCCCGAGCGGATCCTCCTCGTTGGCTTTGCGACCGTTCAAGATCACGCCGACCAGTGCCGCGCGCTCTCGTTCGACCGAGAACTCCGTTCGTTCTGGCTCTTCCAAAGTGCCTCGCACCTATGACAACTGGATCACGACGTGCCGCTACATGCCGCCCGCCCGCCTTCCCCTTCGCCCAGGATTCTGTCCTCACCCTGCAGCAGCTTATATTCGATGCCGTCTACCAGGGCATCCCACGACGCCTCGATGATGTTCTCACTCACGCCGACCGTCCCGAAGATCTCGTGCGTCTCGTCGTCGCGGAACTGGATCGTCACGCGAACGCGAGCGGCCGTCGCCTCCCGCGGGTTCGTCACCCGTACCTTGTAGTCGACCAGCCGGATGTGGTCGACCTGCGGGTAGTGCGGCCGGAGCGCGCGCAACAGCGCGTTCGCCAGCGCATCCACCGGACCGTCCCCCTCGGCCACCTGGTGCTCCTGGTTGCCGTTGATGCGCACCTTCACAATGGCCTCGGTCGTCTGGACCTGCCCGTGCACGTTGAGGATGACCGAGCGATAGTGGTCGAGTTCCCAGAACGAGTGATACTGCCCTACTTCCTTGCGACAGATCAATTCGAAGCTCGCCTCCGCGGCCTCGAACGTATAGCCCTGGTTCTCGAGATCCTGCACGCGTTCCAGGACCCGACGCAACGCCTCACGGTCCTGGTCGATCCCGAACTTCTTGCCGATCTTGCCCGCCACGGTGCTCGCGCCGCTCAGCTCGCTGACCAGGATCCGTCGCCGATTCCCCACCAGCCCCGGATCGACGTGCTCGTAGCTCGAGGACACCTTCTGCACCGCGTGCACGTGCATGCCCCCTTTGTGCGCGAACGAGCCCGAGCCCACGTACGGTTGATTCTCCCGCGGAACCAGGTTCGCCATCTCATCGACGTACCGGCTGACGTCCCGGAGCTTCGCGAGCCCGCCCGCAACGAGGACATCATAGCCGAGCTTCAGCGCAAGGTTCGCCGCGACCGTCGTCAGATCGACGTTGCCGCAGCGCTCGCCGATTCCGTTGATCGTGCCCTGGACCTGTACCGCCCCATGCTTGATCGCGCTGATCGAGTTGGCCACCGCCAGACCGCCGTCGTTGTGCGGGTGCACGCCGATCCGCACGGACAGATCGCCCCGGACCGCCTCCATCCCTTCCACGATTCGCTCCGGCATCGATCCGCCGTTCGTATCGCACAATACGATGCATGACGCCCCCGCCTCCTGCGCTGCCAGGACACACTGCCGCGCGTACTCGGGATTCGCCGCGAAGCCGTCGAAGAAATGCTCCGCGTCGTAGAGCACTTCGCGCCCCTCGGCCACGCACTGCGCGATCGAATCGCGGATCATCGCCAGGTTCTCCTCGAGGCTTACCCCGAGGACCTCCGTCACGTGCAGGTCCCACGTCTTGCCGACGATCGCCACCGCCGGCGTCTCCGCAGCGAGCAGTGCCCGGATCCCGCCATCCTCAGCGGCCGAGCCCCCGCCTTTCCGCGTCATGCCGAACGCCGTTAGCTTCGCGTGCCGGAAGGGTCGCCGCTTCATCTCCTCAAAGAACCCGGCATCCTTCGGGTTGCTCAGCGGATAGCCGCCTTCGACGTAGTCCATTCCGAGGTCGTCAAGGGTCTGGGCGATCTGGAGTTTGTCCGCCAGCGACAGGGCAACGCCCTCGCCCTGCATACCGTCACGAAGCGTCGTGTCATACAGCTCGATGTGCTGCGCGGTCATGGCATCGTTCCTTCGACCTCGGCTCGACCCTGGTCGACGCGGCCATCGCCACAAAAAAAGCCCTGCCGGTCGGGCAGGGCTGCATTCCGCATGCGATGGTTTCGCAGCCCTACCCGGTTCCTCCCGCGATAATGCTGATGCCGATGCGCGTGGACGCCGGCCGCTCTCCCTCATCCGGCGTCGTCACATCCGGCATCTCTCGCGACAGGCCCATGAGCACGCTCCGAAACCCTACCTTCAATCTACACCGGATATCGGCCGAATCAAGCACGAACTTGCAGCCGATCGGCCTTCGGCCCGTGCACAACGGGACGGGGACCGACTGGGGATGAGAGGATTCGAACCTCCACGGGCTAATGCCCACAGGCACCTGAAGCCTTTCAAGCCGAACATAACCCCTTGTCAATAAAAGGCTCCTTATTTCTTGCTTGTAAGGTTTGCTTGTAATGTTAGGGTGCCGTACGTGCTCCTAACTTGGCTATCCAACCCTTGTCCTCAAAAATCGAGCTGTTGGGCCTTGTCGAGAGCCCTGGCTATTTTGGGTCAAGCTTGCCGACAACGGCAGCAGGAAGGGGCGACCGGTCTACAAGGGCATCAACCAGAACGATTACACTGACCTGTACAGGGCGATCTGCTTGACCGGCATGCGGCGTGACGAGGCTTGCTTCTTGACGTGGGAAGATGTCGACCTCATCAACAAGGTGATCCTGATCCGCTCCGGCCACAAGAACGGCAAGCATTGGCAACCCAAATCGAAGGCGTCGGTCCGTCGCATCCCAATCGTCCCCGAGATGGAGGAAGTGCTTGATCGTCTCCGCCGCACCAACAAGAA
>CAZKCX010000442.1:0-6311 GCA_964550865.1 uncultured Planctomycetales bacterium | reverse complement strand
CTGGTCCCCAGTTGGCTCCGAGTCGGTGACGCCCCCGTTCTGAGGGGGGCGTCATCATTGTGGTACTTCCCGACGAGGCGCCCGGGCTGGGCCTGTCGGTAGCCACCCCAGCTCCCGATCACGCCGCCGAAGACCTTCATCCCGACCACCCCCACGTGATGCTCGTGAGCGGTCGGCAGCACGCGCTCCTCGAAGTTGTAGATGAAGCGGTCCACGAAGTTCATCGCGACCATCAGCACGTCGATCTGTCCCGTCTTGAGAATGGGGAGGAAGCGATCGGCGTTCTGATGCCCGCTCGCCCCGACAAAGCGGACGAGCCCCCGCTCCTTGGCCGTCTGGATGCCCTCGAGCATGCCGCCCTTGCCGAGCACCTTCCTGGTCTCGAATCGCCCGACGTTGTGCAGATGGCAGACGTCGAGGTACTGCCCCTGAGTCTTGCGGAGCGTCGCGTCGATCAGACGTAGGACCTCGTCGCGCTCGGGCCGATGTGCCTTGCTGACGAGGAAGACCTCCTTGCGGCGTTTGGCCAGGATCGGCCCGAGCCGCTCCTCGGCGACGTCGTAGATCGGCGCGACGTCGAGGTAGGTAATCCCCGCGTCGATGGCGGCGTTGCAGACGGGCTCGAACTGCTCGCGCGTGAAGAACGCATGCCCCATCGGCGCAAGCCCGATCGACAGCGGGCCAACCTTGAGGCCCGTCCGACCCAGTGAGCGCTTCGGCAGGTCCCGAACGGTCAGGCCGCCTAGGCAAGCCGGGCCCTTCGCCTCTTGCGTGGGTCCTGCTGCCATCCCCCGCGCCGAGGCCACGCCCCATCCCAATGTCGCCGCGCCGGCCAGCTGCCGCAGGAACGTCCGCCGCTTCAGATGCTCGTTCATCCAACGTCTCCGCCTCTTCGGCTCGCCACCTCCCGCAGCAGCTCATCCGCCTTGGCGATCATCCCCGCCACGATCAGATCGCAGGCAGCCATCCCGAGCCGCTTGTCGGCATGGACGCGCGGATCCTCCCCGCCGACGCCGATGAGCGGCGCGTCGGCGGGCCGACCGACGAAGACGCTCATGTCCACACACGCCGGACGGATCGCCATGAGGTACGACGTCTCCCACTTGGCCGCGTGATCCCCGCCGACCTTGTCCTCGGCCATCGCGTCGACGTCGTAGTGGAACTCGATGCCGACGAACGCGCGGCAGTCGTCCCGCTCGGCATTGAACGCTTCGACCACCGGATGCACCCATTCGTAGAGCGGATAGTGCCCCGTCAGGATCACGATCGCCTGGAAGCCCAACGTGTAGATCTGAATCAGCGTGTGGCGGATCAGCCTCTCGTAGAAGTCGATCTGCTCCTCGGCGGAGGTGCCGAAGGGGTTCTCGTCCTTCTCCGTTACGAAATGCTCGGGCCGTAGCTTCATCGTTCGGATGATGTCGGCCTGGTCGTCCGCGCCCGACTCCATGAGGTGCGAGACGCGCGGCTCGCCGTACCAGAGGATCGGCATGACAAGGCCGCCGCCGCGGCGTGCCGCGAGTCGGCAAAGCCCGTGCGCCTTGAGCGCGTCGTTGCCGACGGCCATATGCTCCCCGTGCCACTCCAACCCTCCGAGCGGCAGATAGGCGACCGGCTTGTCCTCTCGCGCGGGCACGATCTCGTACGGCAGCATGTCTTCGTATCGCACTTTGTTCACAGTCGGTCCTCCTCGTTTCAAGCGTCAGCCGGCCGTGCCACCGCGAGGGGACGATACCGCTATTCTGTGGGCCCCGCCAGCCGTGCGCGTCGGGAAAGGAAGAACACCAGCTGCAGCGCGACGCCGAGCATGATCGCCGTCGCGCCGATCGGGTAGATTGCCCGCAGCGCGACATGCTCCGTGACCCACCCGCCCGTAAAGGCACCCGTCATGATGCCGCTGGAGAGCAGAAGCTCGTGGATGGCCATCCGCCGGGCGCGTCGCACTCCCCCGCTGACGCCATAGAAGATGTCGCTGCTGTACACGAGGCCCACCGTCCACCCGCCCACGACCATGCAGATGCACATATGCCACCACGTCTGGACGAAGAGCAGCGCGAGCATGTTCAGCGCCATCACCACCTGCGCCCCCCAAAACGCGCTCACCCGGTAGTGCCACCATTCCGTTCGACCCAGGATGACGAAGGACGACGCCATCGCCAGGCTCAACGTCATCCCTACCGGGCCGAAGCCCTTCGCGGAGATCCCTAGCGTGACCGCGAGCGCCGGGAGTTGGTAGCGATAGATCCCGTTTCCGACGTACGACAAGAAGTGCGCGACGCGGGCCATCGGTCGGAACACGTCGTTGAGCTCCGGCTGAACGTGCTGCGGCTCGCCTTCCGGGGGCGCTTGCGGCCTCGGAGCGGTGCCGCCCTCCGGCGAGCGAAGTAGCGTGATCACCAGGATCGCCGTCACGAAGCACGTGATCGCCAGCACGAACGGCGCCAGCCTCACCCAATCCAGCAGGATCCCGCCGATCAGCGGCCCCAGGACCATCCCGGAGGACCAACTCAAGTTGAACCGGCTGAGCCGTCGGCTCAGGTCCCTGCCCTCGTAGCCCACAGAGATCCACCCCATGATGGGCGGCCAGAAGAACCCCGAAATCAGCCCGAAGCCCGACGTCGCCGCGAAGAACACCCACAGCCTCTCCGCCTGCGTCATGATGAGGAACATGGAGGCCATCACCGCCAGCCCGATCCGCACGAGGTGACGCGGATTGAACCGATCGACCCGGCCGCCCGTCGCCAGCAACGAGATCACATACGATCCGATCCACACGGCGCCGATGCTGCCCATGAGCGTCGGGCCGCCTCCCAGCCGCGCGACCTCGAAAGGCGAGACGACCGTGAACATCCCCGCGCAGAACGCCTTGAGAAACACGGCCGTGAACGGCGACAGGACGGCCCCCATTACGCGTGGATGGGCCTGCGGATGGTTCGCAATGCTGCTCACGAGGTCGGCGCTCCGTCCCCGACAGGACGTCGGGCACAAACGCAGGCATGGTACGCCGACACGCGCGGTGGGGCAAATCGATCACGGCTTTCCGATGCGTTGCGTGTCTCTCTGGGCGTCCGCGCTTGCCGCCATGCCGTCCGTGCCGTATAAACTCGGGTTCTGTATGGGCGGTGCGTCCCGGACGACGCTGTCACGGGTCGGCTGTGGATCAACCAGGAGTGTCCGGGCGGACAAAGGAGATCGGTCATGCCGCTGGTGAATACGAAGAAGATGTTTGAGAAGGCCATCGACGGTGGCTTCGCCGTCGGGGCGTTTAACGTCAACAACATGGAGATCGTGCAGGGCATCATGGAGGCGTGCGCCCAAGAGAAGGCCCCCGTGATCTTGCAGATCTCCAAGGGTGCCCGGCAGTACGCGAACATCAAGTACCTCAAGGCGCTGATCGATGTCGCCGTCCGCGATTATCCCGATCTGCCCATCGCCATCCACTGCGACCACGGCGACACCGTCGATCTCTGCAAGGAGTGCATCCAAGACGGCTACACGAGCGTGATGATCGACGGCTCGCATCATTCGTTCGAGGAGAACATCAGCCTGACCAAGGCGGTCTGCGATCATGCCCACGCGCAAGACCCGTACGTGTGCGTCGAGGCCGAGCTGGGCCAGCTCGGCGGCATCGAGGAAGACGTCGTCGGCGCAGCCGACTACGAGGAGAACCTCGAGAAATACCTCACCGACCCCGACCAGGCGGCGGAGTTCTCGAAGAAGACCGAGTGCGACAGCCTCGCCGTCGCCATCGGGACCAGCCACGGGGCCTTCAAGTTCAAGAAGGAGCCGAAGCTTGCCTTCGACCGGATCGAGCAGATCATGAAGACCTGTCCGGGGCTGCCGCTGGTCATGCACGGCTCGAGCAGCGTGCCCAAGGAGTTCGTCGACAAGATCAACACGTACGCG
The DNA here is from genome assembly GCA_964550865.1 of uncultured Planctomycetales bacterium. Lineage (GTDB taxonomy): Bacteria > Planctomycetota > Phycisphaerae > UBA1845 > JAFGLZ01 > JAFGLZ01. Next base: position 2,408 of record CAZKCX010000442.1, on the reverse strand, counting down.
GTGATCGACAACAGCAAGCCCGACCTGATCGAGGCCTTCGCCAAGGCCGGCACCGATTGGGAGCAGATGCCCAAGTCGATGGGCGTGCCGGAGGATCAGATCTCCAAGGCCACGCAAGAGTACGCCGTCTGCAAGGTGAACATCGACACGGACATTCGCCTCGGCATGACGGCAAGCATCCTGGAGGTCTGGGCCAACGACAACATCAAGGTCTTCGAGTGGATGAAGGCGGGCGGCGAGGGCGATCAGCCGGCGTTCAACTTCGATCCGCGGAAGTACCTCGGCCCGGCGCGGACGGCCGTCAAGGAGATGGTCACGCGTAAGCTGCACGTCCTCGGCGTGGCCGGCAAGGCGGAGTTGTGTCGCTAAGCCGGCGTAGGAACCGTTGCGTTGTGGGTCGACAAGGGCCTTTCGTTGGATGGCCGATGGCTTTCGCCGTGGGGGACACGAATTCCGCGGGCGGCCCACTTCTTCAGAAGTGGGGCCCACCTTCGCAGGTGGGGGGACAGGAGTTTCTCTGGTAATTCGCGTTCCGAATGGGTGATGCCGTAGGCCTTCCACGGAGGATTGCCCGTGGATGCGCCATTCCATCTTCATCCAAAGCCCCGGCGTAGAGAGAACGGCCCGTGCGCTTGAGCCTCCATGGTCTTGGAACCGTCCAGTTCCTCCTGAATCATCCGCTGAACGTCAACGACAAGCTGCGCGCGCTGCGGCAATACGCACGCTGGCAGATCGCCAGCCGCCTCATCTCCGGCCCGCTCGTCGCGGACTTCGTCGACGACGGCGTTCTGCTCGTTCGACGCGGAGAGCATGCCAGCGTCGCGCTCTACACCGGGCTGTTCGAGTTCGACGAGATGGGTTTCGTCCTCCACTGCCTCCAAGAGGACGAGCTCCTGCTCGACGTCGGCGCGAACGTCGGCGCCTTCACGATCCTCGCCGCGACGGCCCTCGGTGCGCGAAGCATGGCGTTCGAGCCGATCCCGCATACGTTCGCCGACCTTATGGCGACCATCCGGCTTAACGAGGCAGGCGACCGGGTGGAGGCCTTCAATCTCGGCGTCGGCAGCGCGGAGGGCGAGCTCGAGTTCATCACCGGGTACGGCGCGCAGAACCGCGTGGTCACCGACGCGGACGGGGATCGGAATGCAACCACGACGGTCCCGGTCAGGACGCTGGACAGTCTTGCGGCCGGTCGGGACGCGCGGATCCTCAAGATCGACGTGGAGGGATTCGAGACCGAGGTGATCCGCGGAGCCGACCGTGTCCTATCCGATCCGGGCCTCCTGGCCGTCATCATGGAGCTGAACGCCAGCGGCAATCGCTACGGCTATGACGACGTGGCCACCCACCGCAAGGTCCTCGACTACGGGTTCGAGAGCTACCGCTACGAACCCCTGCGACGCGAGCTGACCCCGCTGGGCGGGCAGCTGAACGAGCAATCCATCAATACGATCTACGTTCGCGATGCGAGTGAGGTCTCCTCGCGGATCCGCTCCGCTCCGAAGCATCTTGTCCAAGCCACGGGAACGGAGATCTGAGTCTCAGGCTCTCGCTGCATATCCGTGCAGGAGCCGGCAGCGTTTCGCTATGCTCCGTTGCCATGCGGCCTGAGCGAGCCAAGCCCCGCGGCGATTCGTGCGAGCCTTGCGTAGTGGCAAAGCAGCCGGTCGCTTGGTGGTGGCACTCGACGGCCGCTCGTGCGACAATCCATCTCACAACCCACGACGCCCATGCGGAAGGGAACACCATGCACACGCCAACGCTCCGACGGACAGGTCGCCTATTGCGTCGGCGATGGGGTACACGAATTCGACCGATGGTACTCGGATTCGCCGCGCTGTTATCCTACCAAGCCGCGCACGTCGCCCGCGCGGAGGCTGCACAGCGCAAACCCAACATCGTCATCATCCTCACCGACGACCAGGGCTGGGGCGATCTGAGCATGCACGGCAACACGAACATCCGCACGCCGAACATCGATTCGCTGGCCCAAGCTGGCGTGCGCTTCGATCGCTTCTACGTCTCGCCGGTCTGCTCGCCGACGCGCGCGAGTCTGCTGACGGGGCGGTACCATCCCCGTAGCGGCATCCATGGTACGAGCCGCGGGCAAGAGCGGATGGACCCGTCGGAGGTCACGCTCGGTGACGTCTTCAAGGCGGCGGGCTATGCGACCGCCTGTTTCGGCAAGTGGCACAACGGCTCGCAGGTGCCCTACCACCCGAACGCCCGAGGGTTTGACGAGTTCTACGGATTCTGCTGCGGGCATTGGAGCAACTACTTCGACACGACGCTGGAGCATAACGGCAAGGTGGTGCAAACGCAGGGCTACATCAACGATGTGCTGACCGACAAGGCGATCGAATACATCGCCGCGACCGCGGAATGGGCCGACGCGCGCGGCCTCAGCG
>CAZKCX010000441.1:0-6341 GCA_964550865.1 uncultured Planctomycetales bacterium | reverse complement strand
GCGAGTGCGGTGCGTTGGCGCATCCACTCGGCGCGGACGGCGGCTTCGTTGCCCGCGGGCAGCGCGGTCACATAGAGCATCGGCCCGTTCACCGTTTCACCGGGTTCGAGCGTGAGCTGCGTCTCCTCCGGGGGCAGGCGGACGTCGAAGCGCAAGCCGCCCTGGATGCCCTCCAGCTCGGCGCGCCAGCCGCCGCACCAGGCCAGGGCGAAGCAGAGCCGGACGCGATCGCCCTCGACGATCCAGTACGGGTTCACGCCGCCCTCCCGCGTATCGCTGCTGTGGAAACGGCTGTGCAGGGCGAGCTTGACGCCCGGGGTGAGGCTGCGCTGGAGCCGCCGGAACGAGAGCGACCGCCACCAGCGGATCCACTCGAGGCCGCCGGCGACCTTCCATGCGCCGGTCCAGGCCGGAAACTCCTGGACCTTCCTGGGGACCGAACCCTCGTTGGTGAGTCGAACGTGCATGCGCCACATCGAACAACCCTTCACCGCCTCGACGGTCCACGTCAGCGCGAGCCCGTCGGCGAGCGGGCGCGTCGCTTCGGCCCGCCGGAAGAGCACGTCGTCGGTGGTGTGCCAGGTGAGCTCGGGCCGCGCGGGCGCGCCGTCCACGATCGTGCGAGGGAACCAGGTACCGAGTGCGTCCTTCACGTCAATGCCCTCGACGATTCGGGCGGGTTCCGCACGGAGCGGCGCGTCGTCCGTCCAGCGCACGCCGCGGATGAGGTTCGAACCGTCGCCCACGCGGCCCAGCTCGACGGACACGCCGCCGCCCGCCAGCGTGAGGCGGCGACCGCCGGCATCGCAACCGGTGCCGACCGACAGACCCAGCACGACGAGACACAATGCGCGAATCGGCATGGCAATCCCTCGGAGTGTGTACGGGGACAATTCGAAACCGGGAGCAGCGTAACACGAGCGATCCGGCGCTTCCACGTGCGGACAACCCGACCGGGCCTGCGTAGACCGTTCGGCAACTCCTCATCGCCAAGTTCAACAGGGAGAGTACACTTCCGTCGCCTCCGCTGGGGGCTCAACGGCAACGACGCGCCGGTGACTCATCAACCAGACACCGCTCAACAACAACACCTGGCCGCTTCGCTCCACATGCCCTGACAGAGCTTTCCGCCCGGACACCACCCATGCGTCCGGCTGTCAAGGTCTTCCATGTCGAGTCTCGCTCGGTCGCTCCGCGTACAGACGCAGATCGCTTCCGAGATTCGTCATGCGGATGAGGTACTGCACCGCATTGGCGGCGAGGCCGAACCCCGGCCGTCCGCCCCAGAAGACCGGACGCACGACGCGGACGAGCCCCAACTCCTCGAGCAGACGACGGATCCCTCGTTGCGAGAAGAACACGAGGTGCGTGGGGTTGGCGATGTTGAACCAGCGCCCCTGCTCCAGGAGATACCGCCAGCAGCGGAGATTCGGCAACGTCAGGCAGAGGACACCGCCCGGCGCGAGCTTCGCGGCGAGCCGGGTGAGGACCTCGCGCGGCTGCCGCGTGTGCTCGATCACCGCCCACGCCGTGACCAGATGGAAGTGGCCGTCCGGCAATTCCCGCAACGCCGCGTCCGGGTCCACGCGAACGTCGAGGTCCAGCCGTTCTCGGGCGTAGCGCGCGGCGATCTCGGAGAACTCCACGCCCGTCGCTTCGAAGCCCAGCTCCCGGGCCTCGGCCAGGAAGTATCCCGGTCCGCAGCCGTAGTCGAGCAGGCGCGATGGTTCCCGGGCGCGGGCGGGGTCGAGTCGGGGATAGCGCCGAAGGATATCGTGCAGGACGGTTCGATAGAGGACACGATTCGCCTCGCGCTCTTCCGCCCGACGGCTGCCCTCGAGCGTGTCCGCCTCGCTGTAGTAGTCGCGTTCGTAGAGCGAGGCGAGTTCGTCGGGCGTGTATTGGGGGTTGGCGAACACCAGGCCGCAGGCAGGGCACCGGAACAGGACATCGTCTTGGCGCTGGTGGATGATCTTCCCCTCGGTCGCGGGGTGGCCGCAGATCAGGCATGCATCGAGGAGTTCCACTGGATCGACGTCCTTTGGCTTGCCGGCTCCCCACCGGAGGATCGGAAGGGCTCGGCGCGATAGCGTCGCTTGGTTTCATCTCGCGCGACGATCCCGGATGGGACACCGTGTGGCGGGTCGGGAGAGGACTACTCGAGGTAGCCGAGATCGCTGAGGCGCTCGGTGAGCGTTTCCATCTCCTTGGCGGAGTACACGGGCTTGTCGGATTCCACGCGCTCGCGCTTCTGCGGCGGCTCGAACTCCACGTGCAGGGGAACGTCGAAGAGATCCGTCAGGGCCTTCCCTTCCATGTCGATGGGGACGGGAAGCCCCAGGCTGGCGAGCAGGCTCGGCGCCACGTCGGCGATGTGGGCGTCCAGCCGGACGTTCTTTCGAATGTGGGGGCCGCACGCGGCCAGCACGCCTTCGATGCGGTGCGTGCCCTCCATGCGACGATCGCTCGTCCAACGCACCGGGCTGAAGCCCCGGATCTTTCGGACCACCGTCAGGCCCTCGGCCGGGATGAGCAGCAGGTCCGGCAGCCACTCGTTCTCCGAGCGATCGCAGTGGTACAGCTCCTCCGGTCGATGCACCTCCGGGAAGGTCTTGCACCGCCCGAGCCTCGGGTGGTCGCACTCCAACTCGCCGAACCGGCGAATGAGGTCGTCCCGAATGGCCTCATAGTTCGCGGGATCGACCGTTCCTCCGGGCCAGCGATCCTTCCTCGTCACATAGAGGAAGCCGTACATCCCCGCGTGCATCACGCAGGCCTTGGTCCCGGACCAATCCACGGCCAGATCGCGTTCGATAGGTGAAGTCGGCTCGTCGAACCGGCTTCGCTTGGGCTGCGTCGCGCGATCCCACAGATAGCTCGCGCGGGTGGTCAGCCGCTCGAGCGGATTCCGCAGCGCGAGATACCCCCACTGGTTCAGCAGGAGATTCGGCTGAACCTTCCCGTCGAGGCTCCCGTGTCCGTGGTCGGACATGATCAGCACGGTGGCCCCCTGGGCGTCGGCGAGGCGCAACAACCGTCCGAGCGTATCGTCCAAGCGCTTGAAGCAATCGACGACCATCTCGGTTCGCACGGGGTCGCGCCCCGAGCCGTGCGGCGGCAGGTGACGCCATGCCTTGTGCTGAAGGTTGTCCACCAGCTTGTAGAGGACCATCATCACGTCCCAGCCGTACATCTCGGTGCACATCTCGGCGATCTCCGAGCCCTGCTCGAAGCTCTTCTCGATGTGCGCCATGTTCGAGGCGAACACTTCGCGCTGCCCGAAGAGCCGTCGCTGCCAGTTCGTGCGATACGTATAGTCCGGCCAGCGGCGGAGAATCTCTCCCTTGAGTGAGGGCGGGTACGTGAACTCGCTGTCGATGTCGGGCGTCTCGAAGCCGGAGATCATGAAGCCGTTCACGGGCCTCGGCGGATAGGTCATCGGCAGGTTGATGGAGCCGACTAGCACCCCCTTCTCCGACAGGATCTCCCAGATGGTCTTCTCTTGGATCGCCTCGGTATGGTTGAACTCCAGCGTGTTGGTGCGAACGTCATACTTCTCGAAGTCGATAATGCCGTGTCGGCCCGGGCCCTTGCCCGTCATAAAGGTCGTCCATGCGGCGGGCGTAATGGGCGGCTTGGTGGATTCCAGAATGCCCGACACGCCGTTCTCGACGATCCACTGGAGGTTGGGCATGTGGCCCTCTGCCATCAGCGGGTTGAAAACGTCAAACGTCGCGCCGTCGAGGCCGATGATCAGCACCTTCTCGGCTACCCGCGTCACGGATGAGGGCGAACGGCCTTCCTGCTCGGATTCCGTTCGGGGCGTATTGGCTGCGTTGACTTCGTTCATTCCCATGGAAGGGGATACGGCCTCGCGAAGGCTTTCACGCGCCGGAGCCCGACCTTCGAGACAGCCGTGTCCAATAGGCCATACAGGATCGCTATCGGCACACTATGATACGATGCTGACAGACCCTTTGCAACCGTGCGAGCAGGTCGATTCCATACGAGCTAAGCTGCCTGCAACGAAGATCGAACAGTGTGGCACGGCCGCCCCCGGCCGTGAACTGCCGAAAGCCCCAGCCGAGGGCGGCTCGGCCACAGAAGGCAAGGCTGCTCAACTGTGCAAACACCGTTGCGGACGGCTTAGGAAGGAAGGGGAAAGACGGCGGGCGTTACGTCTGCGCGAATCGGGGGGCACGGCGGGAACCGGAGGGACGTACGGTCAGCCGGATTTCGTCGTTTGCCCCTTGTCGGACGAAACCACGTCCTCTCCTTCCTCCAGCCAATCGATCACGCTGTCGTCCAAGTCGACCTTCTTGGTCAGATGGAAGATGTGCCGACAGCGCCTGCACTTGGCCCGACGCCCCTCGAGACGCGGCTCGATCCGGTATCGGGCACCGCAATGGCCACACTGCACCACCAGCCGATCGTCGTCCACGGTATGCACTCCTTTTTCGACCGCCTGCGCCCCCCCCGGATCCATCGTGGGACATTGCCCCCAAGGGGCGGGCGGAACGTGACGGCGGCAATCGACGTGGGGAACTGCGCAAGGTGCGGAGGATGGCGGCCCCACGTCGACACGAGCCAGCTCTGCCGGACTCCAAACCCCATCAGACGTGGTGCGGCGAAGGATTCACTCCTTCATACGATTCTAGCGCTCCCATCCTCGCGAGACAACCAAGCGACCGCGAGTCTCGACGCCCCCGGCGAACGGGCGAACCACGTCGTGAAGGCCTCCGGCGTGACCGACGCCGGGCAGGGCGGGTATACTGCGTGACGATTTCGTCCGCCGCGGAACGCCCATGATCAGCGACCGAAACATCGTCTGCCTCGCGAGCAACTGGTCCTACGACCCCACGAGCAAGCACCAGGTGATGAAGGTCTTGTCCGAGCGGAACGAGATCCTCTGGGTGAACTACCATGCTTCGCGGCGGGTGCGGGCCTCCTCGGCCGATGCCCGGGCCGTCCTGCGCAGGCTGCGCGAGGTCTTCCGCGGGCCGGAACGTGTCGGGTCCAACCTCACCGTCGTCACGCCGTTCGTCCTTCCCTTGCCTGGCAACCATGGGGCGCGATGGATCAACCGAAGGCTCTTGGTGCGGAGCATTCGCGGCGCCCTCGATCGACTGCCGAAGCGACCGGTGCAGGTCTGGAGCTTCGCGCCGGATGTCGCCTCCCTGGCGGGGGCGTTCGACGAGGAATGCCTGCTCTACTACTGCGTCGACGAATTCAGCGAGTTCGAAGGGTACGACGCCCACACGATCCTGCACCTCGAGCGCGAGCTGATATCCCGCTGCGATCTGGTCGTGACGACCTCTCAACGGCTCCAGGTCACGAAGGCGCCGCTGCACCCGTGGACGCAGCTCGTCCCGCACGGTGTCGACGCCGAGCACTTCGCGAAGGCGACGGACCCCGCGACGCCCATACCCCAGGACGTCGCCGCGCTGCCCCGGCCCATCCTCGGGTTCTTCGGGCTGATCCAGGAATGGGTCGACCTCGATCTGCTGGCCGAGCTCGCGCGTCGCCGACCCGCATGGTCCGTCGTGCTCATCGGGGAATACCCGGCGGGGCAGCCCCCTTCGGTCCCGACCGGCAATCTGCACTTCCTGGGCCGGCGCGACTACGCGGACCTGCCCGCCTACTGCAAGGCGTTCGACGTCGGACTCATCCCGTTCCGCGTCACGGAGCTGACGCTCAATGTAAACCCGATCAAGCTGCGCGAGTACCTTGCTGCGGGGCTGCCCGTCGTCTCGACACCGTTGCCGGAGGTCGCCGCCTACGAGCCGCTCGTGGAGACGGCCGACGGCGTCGAGGAGTTCCTCGCCGCGTGCGAACGGAGCCTGGCGGCGCGAGATCCGGAGGACGTCGCAAGGCGGCAGGCGGCCATGCGCCAAGAGACGTGGCACGCCAAGGTCGAACGCCTCTCCGCCTTGGTGGAGCAAGCCAAGGCCGCGCGCCTTCAGCGCGGAAGATCCGACACCGTCTGATCCCGGGAGGCCGAACGCGGCCGGTTGGCCGAGGCGACCTGGGCGGGAACGACCTTCCCGTCATCCTCTTCGGCGGGGGTGGGGGCTTCGACCGGAAGGATCACCGTGAAGGTCGAGCCCACATTCTCCTCGCTCGAGACCGAGACCGATCCGCCGAGCATGAGGGCCAGCTCTCGACTGATGGCCAACCCCAGCCCCGTGCCGCTGTGCTCCCGCGTGCGGGAGGCGTCGATCTGGCGGAACTTCTCGAAGATGGTGTCGATCTCGTCCGGGGGAATGCCGGGGCCCGTGTCGCTTACCGTGATACGAACGCGGTCGTCGCCCTCGGGCCCGGGGGAGAGCGTGACGCGGCCG
>CAZKCX010000440.1:0-6343 GCA_964550865.1 uncultured Planctomycetales bacterium | reverse complement strand
GCAGGGCGTGAGGTTCATCCAGGATCGTAGCGTTGTTTCGGCTCCGAACTCACGGCCAAGATGGCCGTGCTACGCGGACGCCGTGCTCGGCGCACCCATGGCATGTGCCGCCGGGAGGTGGTAGCATCGGGGTATTCGTCAGATTGGATTCGCACCGGTGCACGGCGTAGGCGAAAGGGAAGGCCCTCGACCGCCGATAGGTTCGTCCCAGCGGTGCAGCACGGCAACAAAGGGAGGTGTTCGCGATGGATTCCGCGGTCTCGAAGCGCAGTTCTTCCCATCGATACTCCCGTCGGCAGTGGCTCAAGCAATCGGCCCTTGCCGGCGCGGCCGTCGGCCTCGGTGTCCGGCCGCGGCGGACCCTGGCCCGCCGGGTCTCGCCCAACGAGAAGCTCAACATCGGTTCAATCGGCGTCGGTGGCAAGGGCAGGGCCGACACGAAGGGCGTCAGCAGCGAGAACATCGTGGCGATCTGCGACGTCGACGAGCGAATGCTGAACGGCGCGGCGAAGCACTTCCCCAAGGCCAAGAAGTACGACGACTTCCGCAAGATGCTCGATCGCGAGAAGCTCGACGCCGTCACCGTGACCACGCCCGATCACACCCATACCGTAGCGAGCGTGACGGCGATGAAGCGTGGCCTCCACGTGTATTGCCAGAAGCCGCTCACGCGGTGCATCGAGGAGGCCCGCCTGATGCGGCGCGTCGCCGAAGAAACCGGCGTCCGCACACAGATGGGCAACCAGGGCCACGCGGACGACGGCCTGCGCCGCGCGGTAGAACTCCTCCAGGCCGACGCCATCGGCCCGGTGCGGGAGGTCCACGTCTGGACGGACCGCCCGAGCCGATTCTGGAAGAACAACCTGCCGCGGCTGACCAAGACGCCGCCCGTCCCCGACTACCTGAAATGGGACCTCTGGCTGGGCCCGGCGGAACCGCATACGTACCGTTCGGCATATCACCCCGACGGCTGGCGCGGCTTCGTCGACTTCGGTACCGGCGCGCTCGGCGACATGGGCTGCCATATTGTCGACACGGCCTTCTGGGGGCTCGAGCTGGGGGCGCCGTCATCCGTCGACGCGAAGACGTCGGGCTTCAACGGGTACAGCTTCCCGCTTTGGTCGATCGTCCAGTATGAGTTCCCCGCGCGCGGGAAGCGCCCGCCGGTGAAGCTCACGTGGTACGACGGCGGGAAGCAACCCCCGAAGCGGTTGGGCAAGGTCGGGTCGAACGGCTCGATCTTCGTCGGCAGCAAGGGGACGATGCGGATCGACGGCTCCTGGGGAGCGCCGAAGCTGGAGCCGGCCGAGAAGTTCGCCGACTTCACGGGACCCGAGCCCTCGATCCCGCGCTCGCCCGGGCACTACAAGGAGTGGATCGCGGCGTGTAAGGGCGGCCCGGCGTCGCTCTCGAACTTCGACTACTCCACTCGGCTGACCGAGATGATCCTGCTGGGGAATCTGGCGGTCTGCCTGGGGCGGAAGGTGCAGTGGGATGCCAAGGCGATGCGGTGCCCCGATTGCCCGGAGGCCGACAAGCTCATCCGGCGTTCCTACCGCAAGGGCTGGGAGATCTGAACGGCCGAGAGGATGACTTCACAAACCAGGGGAACGTGCGATGCACACGGAATGTGACCGAGGAACCTTCATGATAGTGAACTGTTCGCTGCTGACGGCGGTTCTCGCACTGGCGCCGATTGCCTCGGCGGCGGAAGCACCCATGATCCGCCTGGCCGGCACGCCCGAGGAGATCGGCACGATGTGGGGCAAGATGAACAAGGAGGTCATCGTCCGCGACATGGACACCCACTATTTGCAGCGGGCCGCCAAGGCGGGGATTTCGAAGGAAACGCTCCTCGAGCGGTCCGCGGCCTACGTGCGGATCGCCAAGGAGATCGCCCCGCACTGGCTTGCGGAAGCGAGAGCGATCGCTCGTGCGGCGGGCGTGGACGAGGACCTCTACATCGCTTTTGTCGACGGCCGGACGCGCAACCGGTTCCTGCACGAGTGCACGTCATACGCCGTTTCACGCGACCATGCCAAGAACGACGCCATCTTCTTCCACAAGACGCGTGATAACGTGGATCGGCTGCAGGCAGTGCCCATCATGGAAAGCTCGCTCGAGGGGATCAACAAGTTCATCGCCGTAACGAACGCAAGCCGGATCCAGCTGTCCATGATGGTCAACGAAAAGGGGCTGGCCGGCTCAGGGGACTACCCGGCCCATAGGAAGAAGGATTCCTCCGCGCTGCACCTCAAGAAGGCCAAGCCACAGTACCGCGGCCTGATGGGCGGCGCGATCCTGCGGCACATCGCCGAACGCGCATCGAGCTGCGCCGAGGCCTTGGCCATCATCGAAGACTTCGTGGCGAAGGGGTACTACGCAGGCGGCAAGGTCAACGGGAACCATTGGCTCTTCGTCGACCGCGAGGGCACCGTGCTCGAGGTGTGCAACAACTCGCGCCACGTCGCTTCCAAGTTCCATACGCAGAAGGCGTACTTCAGTCGGCTAGACGAGTGTGCGGCGGCCCGGCGCCTCCGCAAGGCGAAAGCGGTCGACTTCTTTATGTTCCACGGCATCTCGCGCGTCAAGCCGCTACTCACCAAGAAGTCCATCGCGGGGATGACCGTCGAGATCGATCCGGATCGGCCCGAACTGTTCACCTGCGCATGGATTACGCTGCCCGTCCGCAGCGTGGCGTTCCCCGTATTCATGGGCCAGCGCTGCGCACCGGCGTGCTTGGTAGACGGCTCGGCCTACGAACTCGGAAAGAAATGCCCGGCCCAGGCATCGCGGTGGGAAGCGGTGGAGGAGTCCATGCACGCCGACAAGCAGCGGCTGACGGAGAAGGGGAAGGCCGACACCGCCGCCGGCGGTCCTTTGGACGAGCATGTCAAGCGCTTGGAAGCGTGGTCGGCGGCCCAGGCCGCGACGCTCCTGAAAGCCCTCGAGCAGCCCGAGAAGACGGCCGAGTAGCCTCGACCACACACGGCCGGAGCGCCCTCCAGGCGCCCCCTCCAGGGATTCCGATAGTGCTTTCCGGCGTACTCGACCCGCATCGCTAACGGCATACGACGGCCACGCGTGGGTCGTCGCCTGCCTTGCGGGAACGATCGTCAACGCGCCCGCCTCGAGCGCAAACACCGTCATCGAGCCATCGAAAGGAGAGGATCATGCTGCCGAGTTCCGCAAGAAGCTCTCTCGCCCTCGGCGTGTTCGTGCTTGCGGTCGGAATCGCCGGCTGCCAGATGGGCCCCTCGGCGCTCAAGGTCGGCAGCGCACACTACAGCGAAGCGGTACGGAGCGCGACCTCTGAGCAACTGCTCCTGAACCTGGTCCGGCTCCGGTACCGTGACATGCCCGTCTTTCTGAACGTCGCCAGCATCTCGACGCAGTTTGAATTCCGTTCCTCCGGTGCGATCAGCGGGAGCATCGTGGAGAATGGCCGCAGCAGCGGCAACGAATCGTCGATTACGTTAGGCCCGGCCGGTGCAGCCAGTGGGACGTTCGACCGTAGCACTTCGGACGTGGCATTGGACCCCGACACCCTCGGCCTCAACGCCAGCGCCGGCTACTCCGAGAAACCGACCATCACCTTTTCCACCCTCGGCGGTGAGGAATTCCAGCGACGCATGCTGGAGCCGCTGGAGATATCGGCGATCACCCTGGTGGCGGAGTCGGGTTGGCGGGGAGACCGAATCCTGCGTATGACGGTAGAGGGACTGAACGGTCTGAAGAACGTGCCACGCGCGTCCGGCCCGACCCCAGACGACATCGCGCCGGAGGATTTCGAGCAGTTCCGAGAGGCCGTCGACCTGCTGACCACGCTAAGCCAAGAAGGCCTCATCCGCTTCGAGTTCGAGACGCGCAGACACCCGATTTCAACCACGCTTCCCGCCGACAAGGTCACGATTAGTGACTACATCAGTGCGAGTGAGAAGAACCTGGGCTTCACCGTCACGTCGAAGCCGGCTGGACTGACTCTCGTTGCCAGCGAACGCGAGCTAAGGCTGCGGGTGCCTCGTGAGTCCGATGATCCACGCATTGCGAAGCTGCGCGACCTCCTTCGGCTCGAGGAGCTGCAACCGGATTCAAGCGGTCGCTACGACCGTTATGCCGTCGTCGCCCTCGAGGACGCTGCCGGACAGGTCGAGGACAAGAAGCCGGCGATCGGGCAGCTCGCATTCAACACACGCTCTCTCATGGGTGTCCTCTACTACCTATCCAACGGCGTAGAGCCACCGGTCGAACACGAACGTACGAGGGTGGTGACCGTGACGCGGTACAAGGACGGGATGCCTTTCGATTGGTCCGAAGTCATCGGGGACCTCTTTCGCGTGCAATCGAGCAAATGGCCGCCGTCCAGGGCGGCCGTGGCCGTGCGCCACCGCGGCTACTGGTTCTACATCGCCGACAACGACGAGACCTCCAAGTCGACCTTTCTGCTGCTCCAGCAGCTTTTCACGCTTACGGCCGGGGAGATCGAGACGCAGAAGCCGACGCTGACGCTGCCTGTCGGCGGGTAACCCCAGGCGCGCATCGTTCACGGCATCGCCCACGTCGGAACTGCCGGCGCGCTCGCGGTCATCCGGATCTTCGCCGGGTCATTCCCCGTCTCCGTCGTAGGCGTCGGCCCCTGGGTCACGTGCGTCTCTTGGTCTGACGGGGTGAACAGGCCGGAACCGCCGGGATTCGCGACTGTGTGGGATCCGCTTGGATTCCGCGTGGGGACATCTCGCGGCTTGACAGCAATGGCCTAATGGCGTTATGAGAATCTCGGGAATTCATTCGGTCCTGTCTGTGTCGTACCTGGACAAGAGGACTCTCGCGATTGGGCAGCATAGGCTTGCTATCCGCACAGGAGACCGATCATGCCGGCGACGCAGTTCGAGCCGATGTCCGTCGGGGGCATCCTGGATCAGACGTTCCGACTCTACAAGCAGCACTTCGCGAGGTTCCTGGCGATCGTAGCGATCGTGCAGGTCCCTATCGGGCTGATCGGGCTACTCCTGGTGGCGCAAGCGGGGATGCTCGATCCTGAGATGGTCGAGGCGGGCGGGGCGGCCGCAGAACCGGAATTTCCGGTCTCACCGGGATTGGCCGCCATCGCGGCGATCTTCGCCGTATTCTTGACCGTCCTGGGCTTGACGCTCTGCCATGCCGCCCTCATCAAGAGCATCTCGGAGTCCTACCTGGGCAACGAGGTCAGCGTCGGCGAGGCGTACGGGTTCATTTTGCCGAAGCTGCTTACGATCATCTGGGCGGGCATCGTCGTCGGTTTCGTGGTCATGCTCGGGTTCTTCCTCCTGATCGTGCCCGGGATCATCTTCACTGTGTGGTACGCCCTCACGATTCAGATCGTGGTGATCGAGGGTCGCGGAGCGACGGACGCGATGCGTCGCAGCAAGGAACTGACCTCGGGCAACCGAGGCAAGGTCCTGGCCGTGATCCTTCTTGCTGCACTCCTCGAGGTCATTGTCTCTCTGGCGGGGGACTTCATCTTGGGCTTCGTGGCGGGTATGGTCCTCCCCGATACGGAGTCGGTCCTTCTCATTGCGCAGAGTGTCATCAACATCATCACCGGCGTGCTGGCCGCGCCGATCAGCGCAACGGCCGTGATCCTGCTGTACTACGACATGCGAATCCGCAAGGAGGGATTCGATCTCCAGATGCTGGCACAGACCCTCGGCGCAGAACAATCCGAGCATGCGGATGTCTTCCCCGAATAGGGCTGCCTGGTTCGCCGCGATGGCGCTCCTCGGCGGGGCGTTCGCCACGTGCCTGGAGGTTGCCAAGGCAGAGCCCGTCCACGCCTCCCATGCCGGGTTCGATCCCCCGGATCCGGTGTTGGTGCGGCAAACCGCGAAGGAAATCCTGCAGGATCCGCGACTTCGCCCCCACAAGACATTCTGGCAGTGGCTGAGGGAGAAGCTGACGGGCTGGGAGGGACCGGACCTGGCCCTGACCGGTGGATGGGTAAAGGTCGTCGTGTACGTCTTGCTCGCATGGTGCGTCCTCGCCCTGCTGGCGGTGCTCGGACACATCGTCTGGTTCCTGATCCATCTGGTGGCGGGTCAGTTCAGCGAGGAGCGAAGGAGCCTGCGCTCCCTCGGGAGGCGGGCCGACGCCGAACTCACCTATGAGGTGTTACGGGCCCGAGCGGATGCCTTCGCCGAACAGGGGGCGTACCGTCACGCCGTCGGGACGATGTTCGTGGCCGTGCTCTACCGGCTGGACGACGCCGGGCTGGTCCGGCTGCACCAGAGCAAGACCAACGGTGATTACGTCGGCGTAACCGTTCAGCCCCCACCGGGCTGACTCAACGATACTAATCTACCCCCCC
>CAZKCX010000439.1:0-6352 GCA_964550865.1 uncultured Planctomycetales bacterium | reverse complement strand
GGCGTCGGTCCACGGGCAATCGCTATGGTGATTGTCGCCCCGGTTATTGGCGTTGGCTCCAGGGTGTTTTCCCCGGCGATTCTGAAGTAGTGGCCTGTGGACGGACATCTAAACGAATAGGATCCCGGGTGACTATGGGCTCCGCGCCGGGATCGCTGAGGAGTCATCCGATGTCGACAACGATGGCCAAGCGAAAGACAGACAAGAAGCCGCCCGTGCGTGTCTTGCGACCAACAGAGAACACGCTGTCCAAGCTCTCCCGTGCCGACAGGAGCCTGGTGGAACAGGTCCTGGAGGAACCGCCGGAGTTCGTCTCGGATCCGTCCTTCAAGAAGCGAGGGATCGAGAAGGAGCTGTTTCCGCCGGAGCCGGAGAAGGCCCACAACAGCATTGACGCCCTGTTCGAGGATCCCAATGCCGTTCGGACGGCGATGTCGACCCTGACCGTCGAGGAAGAGCGGCTGGCCTTCCACCGCTTCAATTATGCCCGGTACCGGACCTTTCAGGTCCTTCGAGGGCACCATGGCCGTCGCCTGACGCTCAAGGGCGTTCGAGAGTTGGTTCTATGGCATCGTCGAGCTCTGAGTGCCAGGAGCCTGATCGTGCAGGCCAACCTCCCGCTCGTGCTGGCGATGGCCAAGCGCACCCGCCTGAACGGCGTGGATTTCAACGAGCTGATCAGCGAAGGGAACATGGCGTTGCTTCGCAGCGTCAACAAGTTCGACTGCTCGCGAGGCTTCAAGTTCAGCACGTATGCCTGCCGCGCGATCCTCAAGAGCTTCAGCCGTGTCGCGATGAAGACGACGCGCTATCGCGGACGCTTTCCCACGGAGTTCGATCCGAGTCTCGAGAAGAGCGACTTCATGGAGACCAAGCGCGAGGAGGAGCACGGCGAGTTCATGGATGAGCTCCGAAGCGTGCTGGAGGACAACCTTGCGGAGTTAAGCGACGTGGAGTGGACCGTGATCACCTCGCGTTTCGCCCTGGACATAGCCGAGGACGACAAGGCCGCGCCCAAGACGCTGGAGGAGGTCGGTTCCATCATCGGCGTGACGAAGGAACGCGTCCGTCAGATCCAGAATAAGGCGCTGAAGAAGCTGCGTTTGGCGCTGGAGGAGAGCATCGTGGCGGCCTGACGCTGCCGACGGTGAATCGATGGAGAAGAGCGCAACGGCGGAGTCACAAACAGGACTCCGCCGTTTTTCTTATGCTCGCCCCGGCCTTCGGTGCGCTCGTGTCCCTCGATGAGGCGGGTCGAGAGTCCGTCGGATCCCGGCTTCAGCTTTCGGTGATTCGCGTGCCGATCTCCTGTCCTTGCACGGCGCGGGCCATGTTGCCCTGCTTCTTGAGATTGAACACGAGGATGGGCACGCTATTTCGCTGGCACATGTCCACGGCGCTGAGGTCCATGACCTTGAGCCGGCGGTTGATGATGTCGTTGTACGTCAGTCGTTCGTAGAAGGTAGCGTTCGGGTTTTCGACCGGATCCTCGGAGTAGACGCCATCGACCTTGGTGGCCTTGAGGAGCACTTCCGCGTTGAGCTCCACGGCTCGGAGGGCGGCGCAGGTGTCGGTCGTGACGAAGGGATTGCCCGTCCCGCCGGCCAGGATGACGACGCGGCCCTTTTCGAGGTGCCGGATGGCCCGTCGTCGAATGAACTTCTCGCAGACCCGGTCGACCTGGATCGCCGACTGCACGCGCGTGGGGATGCTCATTCCCTCCAGCGTGTCCTGCAGGGCGAGGGCGTTTAGGACGGTGGCGAGCATGCCCATGTAGTGTCCGGTGACCTCCTGGATGCGTGCCTTGCTGGAGATCGTCGCACCGCGCAAGAAGTTTCCCCCGCCCACCACGATCGCGAGCTGCGCCCCGAGCTGGGTGGCCTCGGCGACTTCCTGGGCGATTCGCTGCAACTCGTCGGCATCGAGGCCCTGGCCTCCCTGCTGACAGAATCCCTCCCCACTGATCTTGAGCATGACGCGACGAAACGTGGGTTCCTCTTGGCTCATGACACCTCCGGACGATCCGCGAGAGCCTCGTAGGCCGCTCCCGACGGGGGGGTACCTGGCGATACGGTGCGGCCTCTTGCCGCATCCGCTGGATCATCCTCGTCTTCGGCTCGGGGATCAAGCCCCTCGCCGGCAAGAGCCGGCGCGGCATGCGACGCCGAGGGTGTGGTCGCGCTCTCGCTGCGGCAGGCGCTGCGCAAGAAGAAGCCGGCACCGCATCGGATTACCGTGCGATGCCGGCCTGTGTCTCCCTTCGGGTCGTGTGCGTCCTCATTCGCCGCCGACGGCCATGTAGATCATGCCGGTAACGGCGTTCACGCCGGCGCCCTTGAGCACCTCGCCGACGGAGGTCTTGGAAACCTTGACGTGCTCTTGATCCATCAGCGCCTTCTCTTTGTAGAAGGCCGCGACCTTGCCCTCGACGATCTTGTCGATGATCTTGTCGGGCTTGCCTTCGCTCCGTGCCACCTCGGCGGCGAGCTTGCGGACCTTCTCGACCTCGTCGGCGGGGACGTCGTCCTTCCTGATCCCCAACGGTCGGGTGAAGGCGATGTGCATGCACAGGTCCTTGGCGACGCCTTCGTCGGCGGGCGGCGCGTCCGTGGCCACGACCACGCCGATGCTGCCGTCGAAGTGGACATAGCTGGCGAGGTTCTCGCCGGTGATTCGCATGCATCGCGTAAGCTTCATGTTCTCCTTGATGCGGGCGTGGATGTCGTCGATCAGATCGGCCACGGTCTTTCCCGGCTCGGCGACGGACTCCGCCGCGAGAATGCTCTCGACGGTGGGCGCCGCCTCCTCGCCCATGGCGACCTGCTGGGCGACCTTGTTGCTCAGTTCGGCGAACATCTCGTTCTTGGCGACGGGCGGCGTCTCGCACCGCATCTCGACGAGGGCGCCTCTCGTTCGATCGTCGGAGACAAAGACGCCGATGCGTCCCTCGGCCGTTTCACGATGGGCCTTGGTCTCGAGCTTGCCTTTCGCCTTCTTCTGAAGCAGCTCGATGGCGGCCTCCTCGTCGCCACCGGCTTCGGTCAGGGCAGACTTACATTCCATGAGCGGCAGGCCCGTCTTCTCACGCAGGGCTCGTACTTGGGCGGCTGTGATCGCTGCCATCGGTGGAAGGCTCCTTCGGTCAATTCTGCAGCCCGGTACGCCCTTCTTCGGCGGCCGGGCTGCTTGGGTGGTCAAGGTCGGTTCGCTATTGGGGGTCGAATCGACCCGCTCGGTACGGATCAGGACGTTGTCTGCTCGGTATCGGTCTTCGGTGCCTCGTCGGATTGCGGTGCTTCGGCCTCGGAAGATTCGGACGCGGGAGCGGGCGTCTCCTCGGTCGGCTCGGTTGTTGTCTCGGTAATTTCGGGCTTCGCCTCCGGCGCCGTTCCAGGCTCGCTCTCTGCCGGGGACGGGGACGCCGCTCGCGCCGATCGCTTTCGGGCGGGGCGTCGTTCGGTCGTTGCGCTCGCCGGTGCGGGTTCCTCCCGGGCCGCCTTGCCTTCGGTAATCGCGTCCGCAAGCTGGCTGAGGATCACGTCGACCGAACGCATCGCGTCGTCGTTGCACGGAATGGGCAGATCGACGACATCCGGGTCGCCGTCGGTGTCCAGCAGGCAGACCACGGGGATTTCCAGCTTGTTGGCCTCGCGAACGGCGATATGCTCGCGGCGGACGTCGACGACGACCAAGGCGCCGGGGAGCCGGGTCATGTTCCGTACGCCGTCGAGGTTTCGCTGGATCTTGCGGCGTTCGCGCTTGAGCGAGGATTCCATCTTTTTGGAGTATTGCCCCATCTCGCCGGTGGTCTCGAGCCCCTCGAGCTCTTCGAGCCGGCCCAGTCGGGACCGGATGGTGCGGAAGTTGGTCAGCATTCCGCCGAGCCACCGCTCGGATACATACGGCATCTCACTTCGCGTGGCGTGTTGCTTGACGATCTCGCGTGCTTGGCGCTTGGTCCCGACGAAGAGGACGTCGTCTCCCTTGGTCACCACCTGCGCGAGGAACTTCTTGGCCCGCAACAACCCGCGGAGAGTCTCCTTGATGTTGATGATGTGGATCAGGCCGCGACGCCCAAGGATGTACGGCTTCATCTTGGGGTTCCAGCGGCGCGGTGGCCGAAGTGCACCCCCGCGTCGATCAGTTCCCGTACCAACGGCTTCGCCAAATGTCACCTCCGCTGCCCTGGTGCTCTAGCCCACATGGGTAGAAAGAATCCTAACGTAAACTACGGGCGCAACCAGGTCAAGGGCAAATCCGCAGAAAACGGCGTCCGGGGGTTTGGACTCTGGTGAGGTCGTAGACGATCTGGAAAACCCAAATCCGGGCTTGACCTTGCGACCCCCATTGATGCATGCTGAATAGGTTCGTTTGATTCGGATCCCGCCGCACATCCCGCCGTAGGAGGAGAGCAGAGATGAACCAGGCATGTCGTGGAGTCGTCCTTCTCGCGTTGGCGCTTGGGATCGCGGTCGCCGTCCCGGCGCCCGCATCGGCACAGGTCAGCTTCGACCGTTTGCGGGCCCTCGGGGATAGCCTGACGCAGGGCACCCAGGGCGGCATGGTCGCCGACTACCGGAACCAGCCTCGATCGTGGCCGGTGCTGCTCGCCCAGCAGATGGGCACGACATTGAGCCTGCCGCTCATGGAGGAGATGACGCTGATCGCCGGCCAACGACGGATGGACTACCCCGACTACGGCTACCACGACGTGATGGCCTACAACGGCGCGAGCGTCGACGACACCTACATGAAGACGTGCGATGAGATTCCGTGGTACCAGTTCGGTTGGGACTGGGACGGCCTGAACCTCGTGCTGGCCCCGCGGTACGGGCACTCGCTGGTCTCGGCCATCGTGGAGGACGATCCCACATTCGTGGTGGGGCTGCTCGGCGCCAACGACTACCTCCCGTACGTCATGTCGACGGGCACGATCCTGGAGAACATCCCGGCCGTGGGCGAGGTGGACCCGCTGAACGCGGACGGCCTGCGGAGCCAGGAGTTGTTCCGCCGCGACTACGAGGTGGTGGTCAACATGCTGTATCAGCCCGGTCGGGGGATCTGCTTCGCCACGTTCCCGAATCCCCGGGACATCCCAGGGATCCTGAACAAGGAGGAGCTCACCGCCTTCATCGGCCCCAACCCGATGCCGGAGGACTGCTACACGAACTACGTGGTGGCGGCCGCCATCTTCAATGGGTTGCTGCCCGCCTGGGGCGTGGAGATCGTCGCAGACGACCGGAACCACTTCACGCCGGCGGAGATGGATGCGATTGAGCTGGCCGTCGAGGGGTACAACAACACGATCCGTCAGATCGCGAGCGACCCGAACCATCCGTTCGCGGTGGCCGAGATGCCTCTGCAGCCGGACGAGGTGACGCTCGGGCAGCTCCGCGTGAACGGCTGGGCGATCAACGATCAGCTCTTCATCAACAACGTCGGCAGACCCCGGGCGAGCATCATGAGCACGGACGGGGCGCACCTGAGCGACATCGGGGCGGCCGTGGTCGCCCAGGCCTTCATCCGGGCCATCAACGACTACTACGGCACGAGCATTCCCGAGCTGAGCGAGGCGCAGATGACGTCCGTCCTGAACAACGATCGCTTCGTCGACAACGACGGCGACGGGCGGATCGAGGGGCTGGACTGCGACGCGTTCTACCTGTCGATGAACTTCGTCTACGGCGATGCCCTGACGGGCGATTCCGGTGAGGTGCCGCGCAACGCCAAGGTCTTGACGATTCACATCGCCAACGAGTCCACGAATGAGGTGGAGGCCGACCCCGAGGGCCCGGAGTACTTCGAGGGCGAGACCGTGACGCTGACGGCCGTGCCCGACATGGGCAAGGCGTTCAGCCGGTGGGAGATCTACGACCCGAACTTCCCCGGCGATGCGAACCACGCCATCGAGGACAGCAACCTCTCGATCACGATCGTGATGATGGCCGACCGGGAGGTGCGGGCGGTCTTCGAGTGCGGCAGCTCGAGTGCGGCCTTTCCGCTGGTGACGGCGGTGCTGCTGTTCGCGATGGGCGTGGGCTTCCGGCGGCGGTGGGTTTGATGCGAGCACCGTGGCGCGGGCGTCCCGCCCGTGTAACGCATGGGCAATCCGGCTTCGCTATGCTACGCCGCGACGAGCCTACCGATGCAGCATTTCGGGCTTGGCACTCACGGCCAAGATGGCCGTGCTACGTAGCTGTCGGCGTGAACGTCAGCAGGACGATCTCGGGGCGCGAGCCGATGCGCAGCGGCGGTCCCGAGTTGCCCAGGCCGCGCGTGACGAAGAGCCGCCTTCGGCCGAACCGCCCGGCCCAAGGTCGATGCCGGAATCACCGCCCAGCAATTCCGCACC
>CAZKCX010000438.1:2531-6355 GCA_964550865.1 uncultured Planctomycetales bacterium | reverse complement strand
CGAATGGCACTGCCGTCGTCAAAGCCTTCCCCGTGGTGTGTTTACGTTTTCCGAAGCATCGCGCGGAGTTGATCCCGCGGTCGTTTCATGAGCGGGTACCGATGGCGACGGCGTTTGAGGACGCGCGGTTCGATCCGCCCGGGACGGTTGGCCACGTCGTTGTCAGCGATCCGCGCCAGCATCGTACCAACCAGCGCCCGCACGTTCGAGCACGACCCGGTCGACAACAACATCCACGACGACAAGATCGTCTGGCAGGCCAACGTGAAGCCCAACCGACGCGGTTGCTTGCCGTGTTCGGTCGCCGCGGCGGCGATCACCTTGCGGATCAGGTTATACGCCAGCAACGTGACCCACAACTCCCGGAGAACCATCGCCGGCGTCTTGCAGCGAACGTGGTCCAGCCCGAGCGTCTGCTTGATGCTCCGAATGTCCAGCTCCACGTTCCACCGCAGGCCGTACAAGTCGGCCAGATCTTGCTTGGCGTATAGCGTCGCGTCGGTCAACGTGGTGACGATGGTGATCGCGTCGCTCCGGCGGCCGGGAACGGCCACGTCGAATCGCACTTCCCGCAGCGTGAGGGTCTCGGGGATCTGCGCATACTGCGCCTCGGACATCCACGCCGGTCTTTTCGGACGCGTCCACGTGATCAGGTGATCGTGGCGACCCAAACGGTGGCCGCGTCGGAAGTCGCTCTTTCGGCGCTGATGCAGCCGAGCGCAGACGTGGAGGCCGCGCTGCCGAAGCGCCGCCAGCATCAGGAAGGAACAGTAGTAGCGATCGAAGACGACCAGGTCGTTCGTGTCGAAGCCGTCCAGCATCTCGCGCAGCAGGGCGCTCTCGCCGGTCTCCTTGCCTTCGTAAGGACCGACCGCCATGTCGCAGACGCACGCGGTCGCCATGGAGACCACGGCCCAGGCCCGAGCGATCGGAAACCCCACGCCCGGCTCCTGAGCGCTGATCTGCGGGAAGGCTTCTTGATTTTCCGGCGTGTCGGGCATGGTGAATGTGTAGCCGTCGACGAGCTTGGCGTGACGTCCCTTCCACAACCAGGACGCATCGGCATCCCGGTCGCGCTGCTCGGCCGACTCGACCACGAGACGCCGTAAGGCCGACAGGCTCAGCTTGGCCCGGGCTCGACAGTAATCGCCGGTGTCGCCGCAGGGCGGACGCTGACCGTTCTGCACCAGGTAGGTGGCGATGTCGGCCACGGCGGAAGCGCATGAGGCCCCCTTCCCGTCGCGCAGCGTTTGCGCGAGGAAGGCCCAGAGCACGACGGGGGTCGAGAAGATGTCGTCCTGGCCGAACAAGGCGTTCTCGTCGCGAAAGACGCGCTCGACCGACTCGGCGTTCAGGACCTCGGCGAAACGCAGGCCTTGGCCTTGGGCGAACGGCTTGGCAACGACGTCAAAGGGACTCTTGTGAGGCGTCCGAGAAGCGGCTAGCGTACCCATGACAAAGCCCTCCCTGGCTTCGTCGAGCAACCAAGCCAAGGAGGGCCATAAAGATCATCGGCCAAGGAAGGCCTAAAACATGATCGCATCCGCACACGGCGGATGCAAGACGCCGGCGCAGGGCAACGATTCCGAAAATCGGATTCCTGCCTCCGTCCCTGTTACGCGCCAAAACAAAAACGGCAGTGCCATTCGTGGCTGTCCCTAATTTACCTACTTTACCGATTCTAAGCATTCTCGGGTCGGGATTCTCTGGAAGGTGTCCGGCTATCCTACAAGGGAGAGCTGGGCCCGGGCGCGGGCCAGGGCGTCGGCGCGGGCTTGGAAGGATTCGTCGTCGGTGATCCGCATGTTGAGCGCGGCGTTGAGCGCGGCCTCGGCGGAGTCGCGCTCGATCTGCGCGGGCTCGAGGGCGGTGGGCGTGAGCACGGTGACCTCGTTGTCGAGGACCTGGGCGAAGCCGCCGTCGATGAAGACCTGGCGTTCCCGACCCTCCACCTCGAGCCGGAGGACGCCGATCCCAAGCTTGCACAGCAGGGGCGCACGATCCCTCAAGACACCGACGAGGCCGTCATGCGCCGGCAAGATCGCCGACCGCGCGGTGACGTCCAAGACCTGCCGATCCGGTGTGATGACCGCACAGTGCAATTCGCCGCTCTGCTGCGCCATGGTTGGTGTCCTGTTCCTGGCGGGTCCGGAGAACCCGCCCTACTTCTCCATGCTCTCAATGGGTGCCCCATCGCTTCAGCGCTGGGGCCGGAAATCTCCGATCGAATTCGCGTCCCCCACCTCTAAAGAGGTGGGCCACCCGCCCTACTTCTCCATGCCCTCAATGGGTATCCCATCGCTGAAGCGATGCGTCACCCGCCATCCTAGATGCTGCCCTGGCCGGCTACTCCTTGCTCTGGCTCTTGAGCTTCTCGGCCTTCTCGGCCGCCTCCTCGATCGAGCCGACGTACATGAACGCCGATTCCGGCAGGTGGTCCCACTTGCCGTCGCAGATCTCCTCGAAGCTGCGGACCGTATCCTCGAGCTGCGTGTAGTTGCCCGGGAATCCGGTGAACGCCTCGGCCAGGTAGAACGGCTGCGACAGGAACCGCTCGATCTTTCGTGCCCGGGCGACCACCAGCTTGTCCTCCTCGCTGAGCTCGTCCACGCCGAGGATCGCGATGATGTCCTGGAGGTCCTTGTACCGCTGCAGGATCGCCTGCACCTGCTGGGCGACGTTGTAGTGTCGATCGCCGAGGTACTGGGCGTCCATGATCCGGCTGCTGCTGGCCAACGGGTCGATCGCCGGGTAGATACCCTTCTCGCTGATGCTTCGCTCCAGCACGATAAACGCGTCGAGGTGCGTGAACGTGGTGGCCGGCGCGGGGTCGGTCAGGTCGTCGGCCGGGACGTAGATCGCCTGCACGCTCGTGACCGCACCGCCTCGCGTCGAGGTGATCCGCTCCTGCAGCTCGCCCATCTCGGTACCGAGCGTCGGCTGATAGCCCACGGCGGACGGCATCCGACCGAGCAGGGCCGAGACCTCCGAGCCCGCCTGGCTAAACCGGAAGATGTTGTCGATGAAGAGCATCGTGTCGACGCCCGTGTCGTCGCGGAACCACTCGGCCATCGTCAGCGCGCTCAGGGCGGCGCGTAGGCGGGCGCCGGGCGGCTCGTTCATCTGGCCGAATACCATCGCGGTGTGCTCGATCACCTTTCGCGTCTTGCCCTCATCGTCCTTGAACTCGGCCTCCTGCATTTCGAGCCAGAGGTCGTTGCCCTCGCGGGTCCGCTCGCCGACGCCGGCAAACACGGAGTAGCCGCTGTGCTCGCGGGCGGTCCGGGCGATCATCTCCTGGATGAGCACGGTCTTGCCGAGGCCCGCACCGCCGAACAGGCCGATCTTGCCGCCGCGGACGAACGGCGCGAGCAGGTCGACGACCTTGATGCCGGTGACGAGCTGCTCGGTCTTGGGCGTCAGGTCGGCGAACTCGGGCGGCTTATGGTGGATGGGCCTGCGCTCCTTGATCTCGATCGAACCGCGGCCGTCGATCGTCTCGCCGACGAGATTGAACACGCGACCGAGCGTCTCGTAGCCGACGGGCACGCTGACCGGGTCACCGGTGTCCTCGATGGGCATGCCGCGGACGACGCCGTCGGTGCTGTCGAGGGCGATCGCGCGGACCTTCCCGTCGCCCAGGTGGTGGGCGACCTCACACCAGAGGACCTCCTCGCGACGCTCCTCGCCGACGACGCGCTCGACGTTCAGTTTGAGCGCGTTGTAGAGCGCCGGCAGGTGCTCCGGGTCGAACTCGGCATCGAGCGTCGAGCCGATCACCTGGGTTACCGTTCCGACGTTGGTTGCTGCTGTGGTTTCCGCCA
>CAZKCX010000438.1:0-2521 GCA_964550865.1 uncultured Planctomycetales bacterium | reverse complement strand
GCACCACCCATAATGTCCAGCAGCTCGAGCGTGATCTGCGTCTGCCGTGCTCGGTTGTACTGCTGCGTCAGGTACTTGATCATGTCCTCGGCCGCGTCGGTGGCCTGCTTCATCGCGACCATGCGCGCGACCTGCTCGCTGACGGCCGCGTCGGTGAAGCACTGGAACAGCCGCGTCTTGACCGTCATCGGGAGCAGCTCGGCCAGGATCTCCTCCGGCTCGGGCGAGAAGTCGTAATCGCGCGCGGCCGCCGGCGCCTCGCCGCCTCCGGGGCCTTCGGTCAGCTGCTTCTGCTGCATGGGCAGGAGCTGCAGAACCTCCGGGCGTTGCGTCCCAGTCGAGACGAACCGCATGTACGCCACGTGGACTGCGTCGACCTCCCGCCGCGTGTACTGGTCGATGAAGCCCTGGGCGATCGGCTCGACCTCCGCGAACTTCGGTCGGTCCTCGATCTCGGTGTTGGTCGAGGCCAGCTCCCGGCCGAGAAAGCGGAAGTACGACACGCTCTTCTTGCCGACCGCGTGGATGTCGACGCTCAGGCCGGCTTTCTCCCGCTCCTTGATGAAGTCCAGGGCGGCCTCGAGGATGCGGCTGTTGTAGCCGCCGCAGAGCCCCCGGTTCGAGGTGAGCACGAGGATGGCCGTCCGTCCCGTCCCCTCGTTCACCTGGAGCAGCGGATGCTCGATCTGCCCCTGCGTCGCGCGGCTGAGCTGGTCGACCAGCTCGGTGATCTTCTCGGTGTAGGGCTTGGTCGCCATGGCACGGTTGTAGGCCTGCTGGTACCGTGCCGTCGCGATGAGCTGCATCGTCCGCGTGATCTTGCGGATGTTGCGAACGGCCTTGCGACGCTTGACGATTGCCCGTGCCTTTGCCATCGAATGCTTCCTCGTTTCGGGCGGATGCCTTCGCCCTCATCCATTCAAGCATGCCCGCCGGCGCGACCGGCCACTCTACGTCGATCAGAGCTTGAACAGTGCGGCTCCATGAGTCTCCGATGGGTGCCCCGTCGCTTCAGCAGTGAGGTCACGAATCACTGCGTGGGAATTCGCGTTTCCATCGCGCAAGCGATGGGCCCCCACGGCTGAAGCCGCGGGCCACCCAAGCTCTGTTACCTGTTCAAGCATTCCCGCAAACACCCTACGTCTTCTCGATTGCGACCATGATCTCCTCCGACGGCCACCGCCACGATCCAATCACGCGGCCGGATGCGTTGCCTCGGACCCACGCCTCGTCGATGTACCCGTGCGGGTGGGCGACGCCGCCCTCACTGACCACGTCGAAGGTCAGCAGGAACCGCCCGCCCGTTCTCAGCACCCGCATGGCCTCGGCCAGGAAGGCGACCGGATCCCGCACGTGGTCGATCACGTTTCGCGACCAGACCACATCAAACTCGCCGTCGGCGAAGGGCAGCGACTCGCCGCCGCCGGCGACGTAGGCCACTTCGGGATCGGCATCGAGGTCGACGAGCTCGCCGTATCGACCCGCCAGCGGATCGATCCCGACCACGCGCCCTCGCCGCACCAGCGAATACGGGCCGCAGCCGAGGTCCAGCACGCGATCCCGCTCGCCGATCAATTCACCCAGCGGCAGGTCGAACTCGGCCTGCCAGCGATCCATCACCGACCGACGGTGATCCAACCATGTCTCTCCCGGCAGCGGCTTGGGGTCGGCGTGCTCGCGCCACCGGCCCGATTCCAGAAACATCCGCCACCAGGCGATCTCCTCTTCCTGGGCGGCCCGCCATCGACGCTTGCTGGTGGAGGGCAGCCACTCGATCAGCCAGTCTCGCACGTCCTGCCGGACCCACTCCCGCAACCGCCAATACCGCTTCTTCAGTGCCTTGAGCATCGGGTCCGGTTGCCTCATATCGTCGGGGGTCGGCGGTTCTGGTCGCACCGAGCGTCAAGGGCCATACACCCTATTGGGTCCACTCTTGCCAGATGCCACTGCTCTGTGAGCAGTGCTCCTTCCGACTGAATATCCCGCCAGCACTGCTGACACAGCAGTGGCACCCACGTAGGGCTTGGCCCCGGAAACGGGCAACGTCCATTCATGCCCGCGCCGACCCACATTCACTTCCTTTGTTATGACGCGGCCTCTGCCACCTCCTCGTGCGTCTCGGCGAAGCGCGGCTTGAAGTTCTTAATGATCTCGTGCAGCTTGTCCTGCACGGGCGGCAGCTCGGCCTTGTCGCGCAGCTCCTCCCACACCTCGGGGAACTCGTCCCGCACGTGCTGGAGTAGCTCCCGCTCGAACTCCAAGACGTTCGTCGTCGGCAGATCGTCCAGGTAGCCGTTAACGCCGGCGAAAATCGCAATGACCTGATCGACCACGTTGTACGGCCTGTACTGCGGCTGCTTGAGCAATTCCACCATGCGGGCACCGCGATCGAGCTGGGCCTGGGTGGCCGCATCCAGCTCGGTGCCCAGCTGGGCGAAGGCCTCCAGCTCGCGGTAGGCCGCCAGGTCGAGCCGCAGGCTGCCGGCCACCTTGAACATCGCGCGGTTCTGGGCCTTGCCGC
>CAZKCX010000437.1:0-6361 GCA_964550865.1 uncultured Planctomycetales bacterium | reverse complement strand
CGCTCGCACCGAGGCCCGCATGGGGGGTTCCTCGAGCGGAGGGATCACACCGCTCTCGATGCGCCCCCCGTCGAGCATCGCACGGGCGCATGCCTCGGCCTTCTCGAACGTCCGGCGGACCCGTCGCTCGCCGTCTCGTTCCTGGGCCAGCCGCAACGCTTCCCCTTGCCAATGCGCTACCGCGAGGCTCGTCTGAATCTCTCGCGCCGTGTCGACGAGCACTCCGTGCTCGGCGCCGACGCGTGTGCCGATCCTCAACACGACGAACATGCCCGCCAACATGGAGGCGCTGAACAGAGTCAGAAGCACGTAGACACGCCGCAATGATCTGCGATGGGTTTGATCCATACCGCGTAGCATCCTTCGGGCGCGCTACGCCGTTCACCGCGCGTCGGCCGGAATGCGGCCTTGATGCCGAGACGCGGGCGCACCAGCGCCGCACCAGCCTGGACACCCCAGCGTTATGATCGGCTGGTTGTTTCCAGTCGTTCGGTTGGCACGCCGAATTGACGCCATGGTGGCGGATGCATGCCCGCCGGCAACAGGCCAGCCGTACCCAGAGGCCGATAATCCCGGCCCCTGGGTTGGTGACATGACTGACGCGGCAAGATGTACACCGGGACTGAGTCGGGCGCTACCCTCGAACCAATCAGAATGGAACCACGTGGTAGGCGAGCATGGGTCCTATCACGGCACGGACGTGAGGTCGGCGTCGGCCGTCTCTACGGCAATCACGGGGACGGTCATGGCGGCCGCACACGAGGGCACCGGAAGGGTGAGCCCCGCGGCGGTCGGCCGCGCTGCGACAGGAATCGCCTTCGGTCGGGCAAGCAGGTACGCCTTGGGAACCCGCCCTTTCCACCCGGGCACCGTGATCGTCTCCTCCTCGATCTTGTGCAGGTGCAGATACAGCCGGCCGGGCTTGGCCGTGCATGTCCCCCACGACAGCGTCTTCGGGTCGATGCGGCCGGCCTTGGCGCCGTAGATCGCATCGCCGTTGGTGTCGAGCCAGGCACCGATTTGCAGGAGGCGCTCTTGCATGATGACGGGGATGCGGCCGTCCGCCGTCGGCCCGACGCACAGCAGCAGGTTCCCCCCGTTGCCTACCGTCGTCGATAGGAGTCGGATCAGCTCCTCGGCCGAACGATAGTCGAAGATCGACTCGTTTCGGTTATAGCCGTAGGAGCTGCCCATGCCGCGGTTCTCTTCCCAGATATGGTGGGCGCCCATCTTGGCCTTGGTGTGGCCGCCGTACTCGCTCGTCCAGTATCCGCCGTGCTTGCCGCGGCACTTGCCCCAGCGGTCGTTGATGACCACCTCCTCGCGAACCGGCGACTCGTTGAAGAGCCACGCGACGACCTCCTCACTCCGCCACTTGTCCCAGTGCATCTCCCACTCGCCGTCCATGAAGAGGATCGAAGGCTTGTAGCGGGTGACGACGTCCTTGAACTGCGGGATGTAGTGCTCGGTAACGAACCGCTCGCGGTCCTTCAGCCAGAGGGGATGGAACCACTCGTAGAGCGAGTAGTAGATGCCCATCTTCAGGCCGCGCTTCCGGACGGCCTCCGTCATCTCGCCGAGCAGGTCGCGCTTCGGTCCGACGTCGACACTGTTCCAGCCCTTGTGGTACGGACTCGGCCAGAGACAGTAGCCGTCATGGTAGTTGGCCGTCATCACGACGTACTTCGCGCCGGACCGGACGAAGAGGTCCGCCCAAAAGTCCGGGTCCCACATCTCGGCCGTCAGCATCGGGCCGAACTGCTCGTAGCGGAAGTCCTCGCCGTAGGCCTTGACGTGGAACGTGTGGGTGGCCGAGCCCATGCGTCGCATGCGATAGCCGTACCATTCGGCGTATTCACCCTTCGGCGCCCAGGCGGGAACGGAATAGGGACCCCAGACGATGAATACGCCGAAGCGGGCCTGCTCAAACCATTCCGGAGTCGGGCGCTTGTCGAGGGATTCCCAGTTCGGCTCGTATCGCGGCGCGCCGGCGGAGGCGGGGCCGAACACGCACACACATACCAAACCGATTCCCGGCAGGATCGGCGCTCCAAGCGGCTTGTTGCAGTTGCTGGACCGTTGCACGATTCTCCTCCACGAGGTCCGGCCGCCCTCGGCCGCGAACTTGATCGCTCGCGACAAAGGGCGGCCGTGCCACTGGTAGGAACGACGCACGGGCAAGATGCCCGTGCTACGGGGGCCGACCGTCCCAGAGGATACGACCGCTCACGGGCAAGATGCCCGTGCTACGAGGCCGACCGTCCCAGGGAATACGACAACTCACGGGCAAGATGCCCGTGCTACGGGACATGCCCGTGGTACGCGGGCTTGCGCTACTTCAGCGCGGCGTTGATCTTGTCGAGCCCGACGCCGAGCGTGGCCTTGGCGACCTCATCCAGCGCGCGGGTCGGCCCGACGATATGGAACGTCCGATGCACGTGCGAGATCGACTTGCCCGGCTCGAGCGCCGCCGCCGGCGAAGAGGTCTCGAGCTCGTAGAACGGACCGAGCGGCTTCTTGCCCGGCGCGGGCGGACCGTCGTTGTAGGAATTCACCACGTCCCCGGCGTAGGGCTCCTTCTGATCCTCCCACATCGAGTTGACGTACTCGGTCGCACCGGCGGGCTTGGTGTACTGCACGATGGTCAGGACCTGGTTCACGGCGTCGTAGCTGCCGAGAACCGGCTTGGCCCGTTGCGGAGTCAGGCCGATCTTGCTGCGGTACTTCCCGTCGCCGCTGAAATAGACGACGCCGTCCTTGGCGGAGAGGCGCTCGGCGGGCACCTTGCCGAAGTAGGCGTCGTTGACGACCGGGCCGAGCTTCGACTCTGGGCCTTCCTTGTACGGGATGACGACCGTCAGCTTGTCCGACGGGCTGAACATGCCCAGGATCCAGATGCTCAGCAGGCCGGTGTCAGTCTTCCACGCCTTGCGACCGCAGTTGGTCAGCCGATTGTCGGACTCGAAGGCGACCATCTTCACGGACGAGGGGACGGACACCCCCAAAGCGGCGGCCGCCTTTCCGCGACTGAGCAGCCGGACCTTGCGGTCGATCTCCACATGGAACTCGAAGCCGGCCCGGTTCCTGAAGCTCGCGCGATGCATGAAGACGGCGGTATCCTTCGTGACGTGCGAGGGCTTGAACGTGACGGTGTCGATGACGGGGGGCGTCTGCCAGTGCTCGAGGTCGTACGGCGTGCCCGCCTCGAAGAAGATCGCGTACTGGCCGCCCTCGGGACCCATCCAGAAGCGGTCCTCCCCGCCCCAGGGATTGATGTGCTTGCGGGTCTCGCCGGAGGCGATCAGCTCTCGGTTGATCCAGCCGAAGCTCATGCCCTTCTCGCCGGTCGCGGTGCTGGTCATCACACGTCCCTGATAGGCCGGGGCGACGGCCACCTGGCTCTGGCCGTCCTCATCGGACAGCACGATGATCTCCGTGTGCTTCTTCATGAAGGCAAGATCGTCTCCGAAGCTGGCCAGGCCGGCGTTGCAGGCCGACGCGAACACCAACATCAGACCACAAGCCAATACGCACGCTTGCATCGTCATCGTCATGTCTCCTGTAGCGAAAACGGGGGCCGCTTTCGCGTCGGCCCCCAATCCCTGGATTTCACTGTGAGGGCCGGTTCACGAACTTGTCGCCGCCCTTGACCCACTTGCCCGGTTTGGACCAGAGCGTCTTCTCCACGTACGCCGTCCGATCGATCCGCGACAGCTTCTCGAGCAGGTCCGGGTCGCCCAGCTCCCGAAACACCGGCGCGCGCGGATTGAACTGGTTGAACGTGTAGATGCCGCTGACACCCCCCTTCCACGCCAGATACGCCTCGCCGCGAAAGCGCTTGAGCATATGCTCTCGGTCCTTAAGCTTCTTCCTCTCCGCCAGCCGACGCGAACACAGGCATGCATAGAACGGCACGCCGTGCTTCTTGCCCAGTGCCACGAACGTCTCCCACGGCTCGAGCTTGAAGTATCCCCCGCCGGTGATGATATCGATGAGGTCTTCCTCGAGCCAGCGGACGAGATCGATCCCCATCGCCTTGCAGTATCCGACCGAATCCGGGATGCGAACGGCGATGAGCACCGGGCGTCCGCGTTTCCTGCCGACGTCATCGGCCATCGCACGGATCCGGCGGACGAGGGCGGTCATCTGGTCGCAGTGCTTCTGCGTGACGGGCTCCCCGTAGACCTGCGGCCTGAAGAGCACGGGGTGCCGGAAGAAGTCCATCTCGATGCCGTCGACGTCGTAGCGGCGACACACGTCGGCGAGGATGCGATACACCTTGTCCCGGACCTTCGGGTGTCCATAGTCCACGGACGACCATCGTCCGCAGCCGTACCGCGGACGCTTGCTCTTCTTGCCGACGAGAACCTCCGGGTGGTCGCGCTTCCACTTACAGAAGAGATCGGGGTTGGCCGAGTCGTGCGTGTCGTTCATCCGCATGGACCAGAAGCACTCGATCCCGTGCCGGTGGCAGAAGTCGACCATGGTCTCGAGCGTGTCCGTGCCGAGCTTGATCAGCTCGTGGAGGTATCGGGGGCCGACGCTGTCGTGGGTCTGGAGCTCGGTCTCGTCGCTGCGATGGGTGTAATAGTTGAACACGCCCGTGCAGTAGAAGACGGAGTCGACGTACGTGCCGAGCAGCGGGGTCGTCCGCATGCTGAGGAACTTCTCGCGTGTCTTGGGCTCGTCGGGCTTGAGCCGGTTGAAGTCGTTCCCGTCGTTGTTCAT
Source organism: uncultured Planctomycetales bacterium (assembly GCA_964550865.1). Taxonomy (GTDB): domain Bacteria; phylum Planctomycetota; class Phycisphaerae; order UBA1845; family JAFGLZ01; genus JAFGLZ01. Next base: position 1,633 of record CAZKCX010000437.1, on the reverse strand, counting down.
GATGATGCGGCGTTGCCGCATCCGCGCGGCCTTGCGCTGGCGGAGGAGCTCGTCCTCGGTGAGCTCGGCGGCGGCTGCATCGGACGTCGCACCGATGGGCAGCAGCACGACGACGGCGCACAGGACGCCCCAATTCCGGCGGCTTGGTAATCTCTGACGGATTTCTTCGGACATCCGATCACCTCCCAGGCACAGATGATGACGCCGCGCGAGCCTTTTGAAAAGGAGTCCGGGAGGAAAAGCTCGGATGCTCTGGGTGTTCCGGCCTGGGGATCGCTGCGAGGGCGGGTGTCCTGCAGGGGGGAAGAAGTCACGGGCAAGATGCCCGTGCTGCGACGACTCACGGGCAAGATGCCCGTACTACGACGACTCACGGGCAAGATGCCCGTGCTACGACGACTCACGGGCAAGATGCCCGTGCTACGGGGTCACAGCCGAGGGCGGCCGTGCCACACAACTAGCGATATGGGGGATCGTCGTGTCGCGGGGCGGTTACTCGTCCCGGTGAACCGCGACGTGGATGCCCGGCTCGATCTCCCGAGAGGGCCGGGCGACGACCTGGTCCTCCGCCGAGAGGCCCTCGACGATCTCCGCCCGCTCGTCGTTCATCAAGCCGACCTTCAGATCGACCAGCTCCGTTCTCCCGTCACGCACGACCATCGCCTGCCAATGCCCCTGTTCCCCGCGGAACATCGCCGTCCGAGGCAGCGTCAATACATCTTTCTCTTGCGCATAGATGACGCGGACGTAGACGCGAAAACCCACGCCCAGCCGTGGCGGGCGTTTGTCGAGCTTCACCGCGATCTTTACGCGCTGCTGCTCGACGCCGAGAGAGCTGATCTTCTTGAATCCGGCCGGGTACACGCGGAGGACCTTACCGGTGATTACGTCCGGAACGGCCTCGCCGAAGACCTCCACGGGATCGTTCGGCTCGATCCGCGTCGCCCGCTGGGTGAGGATCTCTGCCGTCACCTCCATGTCTCCGAGCCGGCCGAGCGTCAGGAGCGGCGTCCCCGCCTGGAGGAACTGACGCCGTGTCTGATGCCGGTGGAGCACCACGCCGTCGATGGGGGACGCGATGTCCGCGCGCTTCAGGTTTCGTCGCTCCATCTCGAGTTGGGCCTGGGCCTCCTGGAGCTGACGCTGCGTGATCTCCAGGTCAAAGCTCTTGCGGTCGATGTAGTCGTGCATGAATTTCGGCCCGATGTAGCTGACGGCCTCGATGGTCTTGAGCGCGGCCAGCTCCAAGCGATCGCTCTGGTACTCCGCGTTGGATTTACGGTAGTACGTCTCCGCCTCGCGCAACTCCCGATCGGAGGCCGCCCCCTTCTTGCTGATGCCGCGAACGCGCTTGACCTCGCTCTCGGCGAACTCCAGGACGGCCTTCGACGCGGCCAGCTTGGCCTCGGCGGCCTTCACCGTCTCCTTGATGGCCTTGACCATTGCCTCCGTCTCTACCAGGACGTTCTTCTCCAGCCGATGATCCTTGGTCTGGCGGATCTTGGTCTCGAGGACGGCCACACGGTGCTCGGCCTGCCGAACGCGGTCCTTGAGATCATCTTGCTCGAGGCGGGCGACCACCTGCCCCCGCTGGACGCGGTCGCCCTCGCGAAGGTCGATCCGCTCGAGCCAG
>CAZKCX010000436.1:0-6402 GCA_964550865.1 uncultured Planctomycetales bacterium | reverse complement strand
GATGTCGTCGTGCACCTGGACTACCTGCCCGACAAGCAGGAGGTTGAGCTGCTCCACGCCCGGCACGCCTCGCTCAAGAAGGACCTGCTCAAGTGCATCGTCAAGGCCGCGTCAGATCTTCGTAAGGCCCATGCCGAGGAGCAGCTCACCACGGTCGTCACGACACGGCGTCTGCTGGCCCTGTGCGCCCGCCTGGGGCGAGGCAACGCGTTCGACCGGGCACTGACCGTCTGCGTGCTCAACAAGGCGCCCCAGGAGGACGCCAAGGTTCTCAAGGAGACGTTCGAGCATCATGTGGGGCCGTTGGGGCAGAGTATGATGCCTTGAATTTAGGTCACAGCCGGAACCCAAACGAAAGGGCCATGTCCGCAACTTCGCTTGCTGCGGGCATAGCCCCTGTTTCACCTTTAGGTGCGACTGCTCGCCCAGCGGAATGCTACCGCTTTCGGCGAATCACCTTCAGCATCCCGACAAGCCCGAGCATGCACGCCATCAGCGGCAGCACGTATTCCATTCCACTTCCGCACGTGAATCTGGCCGTTACGTATTTGTCGCCGTCCATGACGAGTGTTGTAGTCAGGTTCGCATCGATCACAGCGTAGTAGGTGTCGCCTGCGTGGTTCGGGTCGTGATAGATCTCCCAGTGCTTGAAGGCCTTGCCTTCCTCCGGGATCGCAGTAAGCGTCACCGGCGTACCGGCCGGGTATCGTCCCAGATTCGGGTCGATATCCACCGTCCCGCTCCCCGGGTTGACGACATTGAGGGTCAGTGCGAAGGAGTCGAAGTACGCCCGCAAGAAGTCGTCCCACCGCTGGTCCGGCGAGGCCAGAAACGAAAGATATCCGCCATCGTAGTTCGCCCAGTCGCTCGCGTACTGCCCCGTGATGTCGGGCGGGAAGTAGACCCAGAAGCACCGCTGCTCGGCGGTCGTGAACTCACTTTCGGTGTCAGCCCAGTAGTCCAGCAGCATGTCGTTCGCAACCGTCTGCATGACAATCAGGCATTCGTTCCTCACCGCAGCATTCGAGGACAAGTTCCGGAGCCTGCAGCAGAACTCGTAGAGGTCCACCACGTAGCCGTAATGCGATTCGTTCACGCTTGATGGTTTCACGGTGTACTCTCGGGAGTCGCCCCTTGCGGCGGCGATGTTGGCTCGCTCGGTCGAAAGGTTGTCCATCAAGGTCGTGGCAAGGTTGGATAGACGGATCGCGACGTTATCAATCTGATCCATGCGCCCAGCCATGTAGGTCCGGAAGCTGTCCCAACTGTCATAGCGATCCCGATAGGCCGGAACCAAGGCGTCTGCCCAGTTTTCCGGTGAGGTGGAGGCGGCCAGGTTGCTCGCATCCAGGATGACCTGATACTCATTCCCACCGCCGGGAACCAGGTCCGCCGACCCGGCGAAGTAGTGAACGCAGTCCTTGAATTCGTAGGCTACCTCCAACCCTGCCATCATGCAGGCATCCATATCCACGACATCGATCGGGTTCGTGCCCAAAGCGGTGGCGTCATCAAAGGCCTGATGCAATTCAGACATCGAGAGCGTGTCCCACCACCCCATGCCGTCGTCCCAATCCACGGAGACGCTTCGGAAGACGTTGCCCTCCTCGGCGGAGTCACGCCACCCATCACCATGATCCCAGATGATCAGGGCGTAATGCTCGGCGGGATATGCAGCCCTGGCCCAATTCACGAAGGCGGAAAGGGTATCGGGATCACCCATGTTGACCTCGCCGAGATCCGCTAATTCGTTGCCGTTTGAAGGAACAAGCCCGTGCGTAACAAGGAATCGCCTCGCGCTTGTCCAATCGTCATAACGATCGTCCCCCTCCCCAGTCCGATCGAGTTGCACGACGATGTTGACGTTCGGGTTGTCGACCTGGGCCATCTCCAGAAAGTCATCTATCGCCTCATCTTCCAGGTCATTGTCACCGTTCATGAACACCATCACCGTCCACGGACGGACCACCTGCACCGTACTGGCCTCGCACCAGTAGTCCTGTTGATCTTGCTCACGGCCACCCCCGCTGCCGGACGGATCTCGATAGACCGGCGGGCCCCAATCCATCCCTTCTCCTGCGATCCACCCTCGGATGCGGACCTTCAGCGCCCCGAGTTGTTTCGGTGTGACGGTTAGCTTGAGTGTCCTTTCCTGGCCATCCATCCAGTCGGGTTCGCACCCCTCGACCAGGAGATGCTCCGCGTTCATCGGTGAGAAGTCCGCGAAGATTTCATCGCCGAGGTCATAGTATCCTACGTCTGCGAACGTGGTGGAGACATCCGTGTCGACATCGGCCGTGTTCGAGTCGTACGGCGGTATCGTCCCGTCGCCGTCTTCATCCGCCAGATCCGGAAACGAGATGGACACCCCGCCGTAATCACCGGGACCGCCATCATTGCGAAGCGTCACCGTAACGGTGAAAGGCGTATTGATGGTTGCTTCTGCGGGGACGCTAACGGTCACGAGATTGGGCTCCGGCGTGTCGATCGTGAAGTCGCCCGAATCCGCCCAGCCCCGATTCACGCCGGTTATATCGGCCGAGAAGTCGCCGCTGTCGCCCGAACCCGGCGGACTGATCTGCGACGTCAGGTCCATCGAGAAGTCGGTCGAATCGCCCGAGGCCACGTCGGCCCGCGCGGTGGCGACACAACACACCATCGCCAACGCCGCGGCCCACAAGCATGTCGTTCTCATCATGCGCATATCAAAGCCCCTGCCATACAGGCATCTTCTTTCTCGGAGACACGTCGTTGTCTTCCGCGATCACCAAGCCGTCGGATGGGACCTTCGGCCCCAGGCCTACCAGCCCCATCCGATCGTCCAACGCAGATTCGGCCGTCGGCGGCTATATCTCCGCCAAACAGCACAGGAGCGGGACCAGGACTCTCCAAGCCACGCTCGCGCCGTCCGTGAACCGCGCGATTCCGGGCCGAAGATTCGTCACTCCCGGAGAGTGCAGGACCAACCGGAACCCGTTGTTGTTGTTCCGATTCGACGGCGTTTTCGTGTTGCGGTACGTGCACTGGCAGTTGGTCGCATTGTTGTTCCAATTGCCGCCGCGAAGGACACGACGCCGTATCGGTCCCGCCCCGAGTAAACCTCCATTCACGACTCAACCTTGCGATGAGCCGTTCGCTAGCCGCCTGCCTGGCGTGGGCGATCCAACTCGCGAGCCGGGGTTGGATGTGGTCCAACCCGACCCGCCCCTCGCGATAGGCCTGTCTCATCCACCGCACACGGCGGCGGAAGGCTCGCACGTTGTCCTTTCGCACGATGCGATGCGTCGGCCAGATGCGGTAGCCCACGAACGTCACCCCGCACCGCGTCGGCCGAAGCACGACCTTGCGCCCGTGGAGGCTCAACCGCTTGGAACGAAGGTGCTCCACCACCGAGCCCAGCGCCCGACGCAGCACCCGCCAATCGTCATCCAACAGGATGAAGTCGTCGCAGTACCGAACGTACCCGCCCACGCCGAGATGGCTGGTCACCCAATGGTCCAGGTCGTTCAGCATCCAATTCGCGAACCACTGGCTCGTCAGGTTGCCGATCGGCAGGCCGTGACGACGCTCCAAAGGCGTCAAAAGATCATCACCCGGGTACCATGCCACAGCCCGCTCCTGTTCGTTGGACGCATCCACGATCAGGTCCATCAGCCACAGCACACGCGGGTCTTTGATCAGCCGCCGGAACGTGGCCTTCATCACCTCATGGTCGATGCTCGGGAAGAACTTGCGGATGTCGCACTGGAGCGCATAGCGCTTCCGCCCCATCAACCGCTGCAACCGATTGGCCGCCGCGTGCGTGCCCTTGCCCTTGCGGCAGGCGTAGCTGTCCGGGTGGAAATGCCGGTCCAGGATCGGCTCCAACACGTTCATTAGGGCGTGGTGAACCACGCGGTCGCGATACGGCGCCACCGAGATCATCCGGGCCTTGGGCCGTGTGACCCAATGTGACCGGAACGCGCCCGGCCGATACGACCCGTCCGTCAGTTCCGATTGGATCGCCAAGAGCTCCCGCTCCTGATCGAAATTGAACCCGGCCACGGCATGACGGGCGCGCTTGCCTCGCTGGGCCTTTTTCGCGGCCAGCAGGAGGTTCTCCCACCGGACAACTTGATCCCAGAGGCCTCCGTATCGCCTCATGACGCCGCCCTCTTAGCCTTCAGCCACCCGCCGACCTGCGAGCCGATGCCCTGCATCACGCCCGCCCCATGGCCGTGGCTCTTGGCGGGCAGTGCGCGCAGGTCCTTGGCCAGGCGCAGTTGGAACCGCAGGATCTCCAACTCCAGGTTTGCTTCGGTCAGCGACGGGGCCTTCTCTCGCGTGTACTTCGCGCGGAGCAGCAGCGCCAGGATCGTCTGAAGGCGGTTCTCCATCGCGACCCCGAGGCTGTACCGATGGTGCCGCGGAAACTTCTCCGTGTGGCGGATCAGCCACAGCATGAAGTCGTAGAAGTCCGAGATGACTTTGAGTTCCTCAGCCATGTTTCAGGCTTTCAAAAACGGCGCTCGCTTCGCTCGCGAACAGAAAAGAAAAGAGTAAAAGCACAAACAGCAAAGGTTAATCAGCGTCCAGGACCAACCGGAACCCGTGGTTGCTGCCCCGATCCGACGGCGACTCCGTGTGGCGGTACGCGCACTGGCAGACGGTCGCATCGTTGACCCAATGGCCGCCGCGAAGGACACGATTACTACCGTCAATCTCGCTTGTCCATTCCCAGACGTTGCCGCTCATGTCGTAGCAGCCGTAGTAGCTCTTGGCGTTGTTTCGGCCGCCCGTGCCGTTGTACGAGCCAACCGGCATCGGCCCGCCGATGCAGTTGTTGTAGTTGCACCACGAGCAGTCGATGCTGTCTCGATGAAAACCGTACGTGTAGTAGTACTCGGTGTCGGGGTCCCAGGCCGCGGCCTTCTCCCACTCGTAGGCGCTGGGCAGGCGATACGTCACGCCCTCCTGGCTGCTCCGCCAGGCAGCGTAGGCCTCGGCGTCGTAGAAGTTCACGTAGCGGATGGGGTAGTTTTCCTTCCCGCTGGCCACGCTGTAGTAGTACGCCCCGGCCGAGCCATGGCGTGTGATCTCCATGCCACTGGCCCAATGATCCCCAGCAGGGTCGGCGTTGTTCAGGAACTCGCAGTACTGCTGGTTGGTGACCTCGTACTTGTCGATCAGGAAGGCGTCGACATAGACCCACTGCTCGGGGTTGGGGTTGTCCTGATAGCCGAAGAAACCACCCGACACGAGGACCATGGCCGAGGGCCCCTTGCCGTCATCGGCCCATACCCGCACGCGGAACGTGCCCGTCTTGCCGGGCATGTCCGACCCGGCATCCCACACAATCGACTTGCCGCTGCCTGGCGTGATGCCGCCGCCGAAATGGCCGCTGAGCGTCTGGACGGGGACCTTCCAACTCGCCCCGCCGTTATCGCTCACGCCGATCCAGACGGTGCACGCATCGCCGTCGGCATCGGCCAGGTTGAAGGTGATGTCGATCAGCTTCGAGTCATCGCCCCGCTGGCTGGCCGTCACGTTGCTGACGACCGGGGCGGAGTTCTGGGCCAGGGCCAGCTCGGCCGACAAGCCCACGGCCGCCAAAGCAACCATCCGAGAGAAAACCGTTCGTCTCATGTCATGCACTCCCATGTTGGATTGTGTCTGTGCACGGGCCAAGGACGACGCAAGCCGCCCGTCCCCACCGCCCGGCTTCTGATGATCGGATACTTATGAGGATTGGAGATGCGTATCGCGCAGGCCGACTTGCCACGCCCCAGATGGGCCATCTCCTCCCTCCCACGCTGGTTTGGGGGGATACCCAAACCGTTCGGCTATCTTATTACGCGATCACCAAAGCCGTCAAGCGAATTCCGCTATATTGTGTCCCCCCCCCCGCGAATACGGCGGAACAACGGCTGTGACCCGGCCGGGGGTTCGCCTGCCGCGCGGTCTGCCAGTGGCATGCGGCCCGATGACCGCCGCCCTGCGCCAGCTCGGATTTGACCGGGTATTCGACACGGCCTTCACGGCAGACCTGACAATCATGGAAGAGGCCTCCGAACTGGTCGATCGAATCACAAGCGGCAAGACGCTGCCGATGATGACCAGTTGCTCGCCAGGTTGGATCAAATACGTCGAGCAGTTCTACCCCGATTTCCTCGACAACCTCTCCACGTGCAAGAGCCCGCAGCAGATGATGGGGGCCATCGTCAAAAGCTATTTCGCTCAGCGCGAGGGCCTGAATCCAAACCAGGTCTTCAGCGTGTCGATCATGCCGTGCACCGCGAAGAAGTTCGAGGCGGAGCGCCCGGAAATGATGCGAAATGGGACACCCGACGTGGATGCGGTGTTGATCACCCGCGAGCTGGCAAGGATCATCCGGATGCGGGGTGTCGACCTCTGCGCTCTGAC
>CAZKCX010000435.1:0-6406 GCA_964550865.1 uncultured Planctomycetales bacterium | reverse complement strand
GGGACGTACGGCGCGTGCGGCTCGAGATAATTCACGAAGAGGAAGAACGGCCGGTTCGGGTCGCGCAGCCGGAAGAACTTCCGCGCGATCTGATTCGTCGCCTTCGCCCCGTCGTCCTGGGCGGTGAGGACCCCCAGCCACCGGAACATGAGGTGCGAAGGATACAGCGCGCCGATTACGATTTTGCCGATCAGGCCTCCGCGGACGTCGTGCAGCATGATCGGATGGAGCAGTCCGTCGAATCCCCGACCGAGATTGGTGACCAGCCCCACATAGAGGTTGTTGCTCAGGCCGAAGGTCTGGTAGCCGGCCTCGCCAAGCCTCTCCGTGATCGTCGGGAAGCGATCGTCCAACCACATGTGATCCCAGGTTGCTCCGTGCTCGCTCGGGTACAGCCCGGTGAGCATCGACGCGTGCGACGGAACCGTCCAGATCGCCGGCGAGATGCAGCGCTCGTAGAGCGTCGCCTCCCGGGCGAACGCGTCCATCCGCGGCGAGGTCTCGCGCTCGTAGCCGTAGCAGCCCATGCGGTCGGCCCGCTGGGTGTCGAGCACGATCAAGACGATGTTGGGTCGCCTCTGTGGGGCGGGCTCGGCCGCTTCGCTCGGAGCGAGGGATGGGACCGCGTCATCCGTCTCGAGCCGTTGGGGCCTCTCGTAGATCTGAAACGCCAGACCGACCGCCACGAGCAGCCCCGACGGGAGCACGCCCGCTCGCGCGATCTCTCCCAAGCGCCTGGCCGGCGCGAGTGCCGATAAATGGTGGCATACGGCATACGCGGCCAGGAGAAGAAGCAGCCACACCCCGGCCAGCAGTATCCACCACCAGGGGCCGCTGATGCGGCTGGCCAGCTTGACGTGTGCGTCCACCGCCCATGCCCAAAACCAGAGCGACCCCGCGCCCGCCACGAAGACGGACACGCCCCATGCCCCGGGCACAATGCCGCTCCGAGCCCGCCGGCTGAGGATCACCACGACCGCGCACACCAGCCCGGCGATCAGCCCGTGGGCCGTCCAGAGCACCGCGTTTGCCGGCCCGCAGTAGCTGAGGGCGTCCAGCCACTGACGGGGTCCCATCATGGGACCGTACCTCAGACCGGATGGGATCACCTGGAGCCATCCGAAGAGGAGCCCGCAGACCAGCCCAATGCGCACCGGCCGGCTGATGACCAACCGTGCAAGAACCAGACGCCCGGGCCCCGGAGGACTTGCTGGCTCTCCCGGCTTCGACCTGCGGAACAGACTCATGACGGCACGTCGCCTCCGATCGAACCCCAAATCCCTAAGGAGCCCAATCACTTATGGTCCGACGCCGCCTTACTGACGGGGGCGTCCTACCCCCTTCTTCGGCATGCAAACGATGGTTCGTTCATACCACTTGAGGCATTGACCGAACCGGCCGAACGTCGCGGGGCAACCTTGGCGTCGGAGCGCTTGACGGCTGGCGGCCGGCGGGCGTAGCGTACCCGCGGAAACGCCACGCGATACAGGCCCCTGCGGCCACCACCGCGCGACGACAGGAGGCTCCAGCCATGGCACGATTTCACTCGTACGGGGCGATGATCATCGGTATGCTTGCGTGGGCGTGTGTGTGGCCTGCCTTGCCGGGTCCGAACAACGCGAGGGCGGCCTCCGCACAAGAGGCGCCGAGGCCCTCGGTCTCCCGAGGGCCCGCGCCGGTCCACAAGAGAGGGAGCAAACAGACCATGTGGGTTTACGTCGGCACATACACCAACGGCCAGAGCAAGGGCATTTACGTCTGTCGGTTCGATGCGGCCGAGGGAACGATTGAGGCGACCGGCGTGACGGCCCCCGTGAAGAGCCCCTCCTTCCTGGCGATCCATCCGAACCGACGGTTCCTCTACGCCGTCAGCGAGATCCACGAGAAGAAGGGTAGGGAGTCCGGCGGGGTGACGGCCTTGGAGATCGACGAAGCCACCGGGAAGCTCAAGGTGCTCAACCAGCAGCCGTCGGGCGGCCGCGGCCCGTGTCACCTCAGCGTCGACGCGACGGGCAAGGTCGTGCTCGTCGCCAACTACAGCAGCGGCATCGTGGCCATGCTCCCCATCGAGCCGGACGGCTCCCTCGCCCCTCCCAGCGACGTCGTTCAGCACGCGGGCTCCAGCGTGAACCCGAAGCGGCAGCAAGGACCGCGGGCACACTCCATTCTGCCCGATCCGCCGAACCGCTGTGCCTTCGCGGCCGACCTCGGAATCGACAAGCTGATGGCCTACCGACTAGACCTCAAAGGCGGCAAGCTCACGCCGAACGATCCGCCGTTCGCCAAGATCCACGCCGGGGCAGGACCGCGTCACTTCGCCTTTCACCCCACCCGCGACTTCATCTACGTCATCAACGAGTTGGATTCCACGATGTCGATCCTCTCGTACGACAGGTCCACCGGGGCGGTGAAGGAGATTACGCACCTCTCCACGTTGCCCGACGGATGGGAGGGCGAGAACTACTGTGCCGACGTCCACGTGCACCCCAACGGCAAGTTCCTCTACGGGTCCAACCGCGGCCACGACAGCATCGTCATCTACGAGATCACCCCGTCGGGTGGGTCGCTGACGTGCAAGGGGCATGAATCGGTTCGCGGGGAGTGGCCACGCAACTTCGCACTCGACCCGGAGGGCAAGTTCCTCATCGCGGCGAATCAGAACACGAACAACCTCGTGGTGTTTCGGATTGATCCGTCGACGGGATTGCTCTCGGCGACGGGCTCCGAGCTGAAGATCCCCAAGCCCGTCTGCGTCAAGTTCCTGGTACGGTAGGTTGTCGGACGGAACCCTCCGCTCCGGCTACCGCGATGCGCCGACTCTCGGCGCATCAGCCGGCGTCGATGTCGGTGATGGTCACGCGGAGGTACCGCTGGCGGTGGCCCTGCTTGACGCGATAGCCTTTGCGGCGCTTAAACTTGATCACGTCCAGCTTCGGGGCCTTGATCTCGCGGTCGACCTTGGCCGCGACGGTGGCGCCCTGGACGAAGGGTTGACCGACCTTGACGTCGTCGCCCTGGCCCACGAGCATCACGCGATCGAACTCGAGCGCCTCCTGGCCCTCGTCCAAGTCGCGGCGATCGATTTCCACCGTATCCCCCACACCGACGCGATACTGTCGGCTGCCGTCCTCAAAGATTGCGTACATCGCTATGCCCTCTGCCTTCACAGCGGTATCGAAGAACCTGGTATTGTGACGGAAAAGCCCCGCGAAGGCAATGCCCCGCCGTCGAAAAGACCGTGTCATCGCAAGCGGGGCGTGAGGATCCACCGTGGAGCGTCGCGCCGGGCTCAGGCGAGGCAAGCCGTGAGACGCGCTGTTCGCTCAGTCCGTCTCGTGCCTTGCTTCTCGACGAAAGAGCCGGCGAAACCACCCGACGAGCCGACCCCACACGCGGGACGTCTTAACGGCCGTGTCCTTGAACGTCCGAAGCCACCGACGGGCGAAGGCGAACTCCGTGGCGAGAATCGCCAACCCCGTCAGGATCATCAGCGAGCCGGGACCGGGCAGCATGATCATGCCCAGGCCGATCAACACCACCGTCGAGCCCACCAGCAGCACGACGATCCGCTTGGCCATGCGATACGTCAGGTCGGCCGAGCTGATGGTCTCGGCCGGGATGGGGGACTGAAGGGAGGCCGTATCCCGCGCCGCGCCCCAGATGGAGGCGACGATCGTCACGAACAGGATGCCCGCGATCACCGCCAGGCTGATCGGCGTCGGGATCGGGTGGTGGTGCGATAGCAGCATCTTCACGCCGACGTAGGCGAGGATGAACACGAGGCCCATCTTGAGATAGCGGAAGCGATGGAGCATCGCCGCCAGGGCGAAGTAGAGACTGCGCAGGCCGAGAATCGCAAACACGTTCGACGTAAAGACGATGAACGGATCGCGCGTCACGGCGAAGATCGCCGGAATCGAATCGATGGCGAACAGCACGTCGGAACTCTCGACCACCAGCAAGACGAGGAACAGCGGCGTGACGGCGCGTCGACCGTCGACCCGCGTGAAGAAGCGGACCTCCTGGTACCCCTGCGTGACGGGAAAGAAGCGCCGGGCGAGCTTGACGAGTGGGTTGTTTTCGGGTTCGAGGTTGTCGTGCCGGGCCACCATCATCTTGACGGCCGTGATCAGCAGCAGCCCGCCGAAAACGTACACGGCCCAATCGAAGCGATGGATCAGGACGGTGCCCCCCGCGATCATGGCCCCCCGCATCACGAGCGCCCCCAGAATCCCCCAAAACAGGACGCGGTGCTGGTACGCCGGCGGCACGCGGAAGTACGAGAAGATCAATGCGATGACGAAGATGTTGTCCAGGCTGAGCGACTTCTCGATCAGGTATCCGGTGAAGAACTGCAGCGCCGCCTGGCGACCCGTCAAGGCGTGTCCGAACGCCGTCCCGATCCCGAAGAGATGGTGCTCGTAGAGGTAGAAGACGCCGACGTTGAACGCCAAAGCCAGCGCGACCCACAACGCCGTCCACGCCAGCGCCTCGAGCGCGCTAATCGCATGTGGCTTTCGATTCAGAACGCCCAGATCCAGGGCAAGCAGGACGAGGACCAAGGCAATGAAGCCGACCCACACCGGAATCATCGAGACTCCTCAACTCCAACCATTCGTACGCCTCCGCGCGGCCGGGCCTCAACGGGTCTCCTTGCCTCGCCGTTTCCGTGCCTCTTCGCGCTCTACCTCCAGGTAGACGGTGAGCCGGTCCAGGTTCACCATCTCCGCCCCGCTGGCGAGAATCTTACGAAAGACCTCCTTCTCGCCGCCGCCGTAGAGGATCATCACCCGCATGCCGAGCTTCTTGGCTTCGGCGAGCAGCGCGGGGGTCGCATTCGCCAGACTCGTTTCGATGATGCTCGCGCGGAACCACCGCTTCGCGAAACGCAGCTCTTTGACCTCCTTCACATTGATCTTGAGGGGAAGCTCCTTGTCGAGGCGGCGGAACCGCGCCGCCTCGAGCTTGTTGCCGAACCAGAAGAAGACCTGATCGCGCATCTTCATCTCGTCGACGAGATCGATCAGCTTCGCGATGTCGGCGGCCTTGACGTCGAAGTAGACCTTGCACTTGCCGCGAATCCACTCGAGCAACGTCCGAAGGCGCGGCACGCGCTCACCCTTGAACTTGGGGTCGAACCAGCTCCCCGCGTCGAGCTTGTCGATCTGCTCGCTGGTCAGGTCCTTGATCAGCCCCTCGCCGTCCGTCGTGCGATTGACGGTGACGTCGTGCAGGACATACATCACGCCGTCGGCGCTGGTCCGAACGTCGACCTCGACGTAATCGGCCCCGAGCTCGACGGCCTTGCGGGTCGACGCCATCGTGTTCTCCGGCGCCAAGTGGTTCGCGCCGCGGTGCACGACCACCGTCATCAGCCGCACGTCGCGTTTCGGCTGAGAAGGCCTGGATGAGGTGGGCTTACCCTGCGCAGGCGCGGGAGCCGAAACGACGCGCGTGGCGGTCCTCCTTACGGATTCCTCCACATTGGCTTCGGCGCCGTAGCACGCACCGAAAATCACGAAGACGTAGACCATCGCAATAGGCATTGAGAGACCCCCACGTTGTCCGTCTTCTACCAATTCGTGTAGCCGCCGTCGTCCCGGCGCAGCTGCGGTGCGTGCCAGATCTTCATGGGCCGAGCCCGCGCCTGTCCCTCGTCGAACGTGACGCCCAGGCCGGGCTCCGTCGGCGGGCGAAACGCGTTGCCCTCCAGCGCGAGCTGCTTGGGAAAGACCTCCGGCAACATCCCGACGCCGCCGCCCAGCTCCTGCACGGCGAAGTTGTTGATCGCGAAGTCCAAGTGCACGCAGGCGGCCGTGCTTACCGGACCGAGCGGATTGTGCGGGACGACCTCGATGTAGTGCGTCTCGCACCAGCCGGCGATCTTGCGGGCCTCCGTCAGCCCGCCGACGTTGCACATGTCGATGCGGGCGTAATCGCAGAGCCGCTCCTCGATCACCGGCCGAAACGCCCACTTGCTGCTGAACTGCTCGCCGATCGCCAGCGGCACGCTCGTGTGCTGACGCACCGAGCGCAACGCGGTGGGCTCCTCGCTGCGGATGGGATCCTCGATGAAGAACGGCCGGTACGCCTCGATGCCCTGGCAGAGCTGGATCGCGTGGATCGGGCTCAGCCGGGTGTGGATGTCCATGCAGAGCCGCGCCTTGTCCCCGACGGCCTCATGCACCGCCCGCCAACCCCGAATCGCGTTCTCCACCGCCTCCACCGGCTCGAAGCGGTTCGGGCCGCCGGAGCAGCCCGGGGCGGTGCGAATGTACCGGAATGCTGGTCCGGAATTACGATATTCCCCGGAGCGTAATCTTCCCGCAGACTACCGCACGCGCTTACTCCGATGATAAACCGTACCCCCAGTGATTTAAGCGCATAAATATTTGCCCTGTAGTTG
>CAZKCX010000434.1:0-6407 GCA_964550865.1 uncultured Planctomycetales bacterium | reverse complement strand
GAATCAACTGCTCCTCGGTGCCCTGGGCCATGTCGATCCAGCGGATGGGTATGGTGCCGTCCTGGAAATCGACGTACTCCCGCTGGTAGGTGTCCGTGAGGATGTGCTTTCCGTCGGGGTGCACGGTGGGATGACCGGTGCCCATGGCCGTCGTCATGGCCGCCAGCCCCTCGCCGTCGTACCGCATTCGCACCAGCTTGTAGCGTTTGCTGCCGTTCAGCTTGAAGTTCATGCTGATGTGCTCCCCGTCGGGGCACCAGCAGGGATGGTTGCCGAGCCGGTTCCAGACGCGGGCGGGCAAGGGCACCTGGATGTCCGTCCCGTCGGGCTTGAGAGTCACCAGGCTGAGGTCCATCGCTCGTTTCTTGTACGTGCGGGGCTGAGGGTAGTTGAACGACAAGCACAACATCAGGCGCGTGCCTTGCGGGTTCCACGAGATCTGATGCCCGTGGAACCCACCGCCCCGTTCGGGCTCCAGGGGCGCGACCGCCTCGCCGCAGGCGTCCGCAATGTCCTTGTACGAGGCGATCAACCGGCACTTCCCCGTCGCCGCGTCGGTCAGGTACACCCCGTCGTCGTCCGCCGCCCCGATGTTCCAGGGCATCACCTCCGCGGGCACCACGACACCGTAGCCGCGCTGCGTCAGCCCGCTGCGCAGGAGACAGATCCCGACCAGGTGGCGACCGTCCTGCGAAACCTCGAAGAGCGGTCCGTCCAAATTCTTGCGCTCGCCTGTGAGCGGGTCCATACGCACGCCGAAGCCATGCCAGGTCTTCATCTCCAGGTCGTTGAAGAACAATTCGTTGTCGGTGGCACCCCACTGGGCCTGCGCGCCGAGCTGGCTGTCGAAGCCGCGGGTTTCGGCCAGGACGCGGTTCTTGCCGGTCTTCAGGTCGACCAGCACGATCTCGGCGTGCTCGCCGGGCGCAGAGAGCCGATCCTCTGCGAGCAATCGGGTGACGGCCAGGTACCGACCCGAGGGGCTGATCGGCGAGGTGTTGAAGAACCGATGGAAGCAGCCGGTCAGGTCCGGAGTCACGCAATAGACCGGAACCTTGGGATCGAACTTCGTATAGCGAGGGAAGGACTTCGACAGGTCGATCGTCTCGGGTCTCTCGCTTGCCGCGGAAGGGGAGCGCGAACCGAGCGACCAGGCCGCAGCACCGGCGGCCAGCCGGCCGCCGTTGGATAGGAACTCCCGGCGATTGCTGACGTTGCTCATGGCACGATCCTCAGTCTCTTGGCGGGCTGTTGGTCTGCACATTGCTTTGTCCATAATCAGCACGTACACGTCAAGTCGCCTGGGCGCTTGCGGATTCACCCTTTGTGGCGGGCCGCGCCACGTCCAGAATACAACGATGGATTGAAATCAATGGATGCGCGGCGAAGAGGGGGAACCGTCGTGGAAGACCAGGAACTGCGCGTTCGGCGGAGTACGTTCAACAGTCTACTAGGAGGGCTCTTGCACCGTCACGGGCGATCGAGCCGGAGCACCCCTCACCGGACACGCCTGCGTCGAGTTGTCCAACTACTTGTCATCACAGGGCACCGGCAGACGAATCACATCAAGGCATGACTATGAGAGAAGCCGCTAGTGCCGCACTTCACAAATCGTGCGACTATGGACAGGGCAACGCAGGCCACGGTTGCTGCTCGAGCCGCGGCATTCATGCCGCGCGGCCGCCGGATGAATCCGGCGATTCGACTTCGCCCACCGCAGGCGGCTCGGGCAGGTAGTCGCGATACTTCTGAAATGCAATACGAGGTAGGCGGCTACTTGGCGACTGCCAAGGCAGGCGACCACGCGCCGCCCGCCTAGCCTGCAGCTCCCTGGACGCATCTGGCGGCCCGCAGTGGCCCCAGCGGGTTATTGGAGCCGCCTGGCCAGCACGAGAAGCCCAAGGACGGCGAAGCCAACCGGCAGAATCGCCAGTAAGCTGCTGCCGCACGTAAACACAGCCTCCACCTCACGATCCCCCGACATCACGATCGTGAGGGGGTTGTTCGAGTCGGTCACGACATAGTTGGCATCGCCGGGGTGGTTCGGATCGTAAAGTCGCCACTCCTTGAACGCCTTGCCGGACTCCGGCTCGGCCGTGAGTATGACGGGCGTGTTCGGTTCGAAGTACCGCGGGAAGTTCGGGTCGACCTCCACGACCCGACCCATGCCCGAATTCACCACACCCAGCTTCAGCGTGGCCGGCTCGGGGACGACCCGGACCTGTGTCGTGAACTTGAACGGCTCCGTGCCCCCGCTGGGATAGGTCAGCTCGACAAAGAAGGCCCGCCACCCGGCGGGCGGGATCGCCACCTGTCCGACGTACAAGCCGCCGCCTTGATCCGATAGCGTGCTGCTCGTCCACACGGGCGCCGAATAGGGCATCCCGACTGGGTTCTTGCGGAAGTCCCGCGC
Organism: uncultured Planctomycetales bacterium; assembly: GCA_964550865.1. GTDB lineage: Bacteria > Planctomycetota > Phycisphaerae > UBA1845 > JAFGLZ01 > JAFGLZ01. The sequence goes on along the minus strand of CAZKCX010000434.1, from coordinate 3,994 downwards.
GTCGGGATTCGTCGCCTGCCACAGCTTCACCGCGCTGGGCGTATCGACCGTCTGGACGTGGATGGCATCATCGCCGACCAGCGACCACGAGAACTCCGGTCGGGGCGTGTCGTTCAAGATGGCCTCGTAGTAGGCCAGCAGGCTCTCGCCCGCGTCGGAGCCGTCCAGGGAATGATCGGTGTTGGGGACGTAGCGCAGGTACTTCTCGCCCGGCAGGTCGTCAAAGTAGAACTGTGACGAATCGGGCAGGAAGAAATCATCCCCCGACGAGTTGATCAGGAACTTCGGCATCGTGTAGCGGCTGCGGTAGGCATACGGATCGACGACGTCGAACATCGCCGTGATCTCCGGAGTGCCGAACCAGCCCATGATGCCCATGTCCTCGTAGTCGTGCACGGCCGGGGCCCAGAACCCATAGGCCGCGTAGTGGTGCGTCATGGAGACTTCCACGTTCAGCACGTCGATCACGACGGGCGCGATGGCCACGACGCGCGGATCGACCGCGGCCGTCGTCCACGTCGTCCAGCCGCGCTTCGAGGCGCCGCCGACCACGAAGTCGCTGACGGTCACAGGCGGGTTGATGTAGTTCGGGTCGGCCAGGAACTCCTGCGTTGCGTCCATGGCGAGGACCGCCGCGTTCGACATCGGAAGGCGGGGCAGCCAGAGGGCATCGCCGGTGCGGAGGTACTTGTCCCATCCGTAGGCGATCAGCTCGTCTTCCTTTCGACCGTCGGCGATGTAATCGGGGTCGATCTCGTCGGCGAACTTGATCCGCTGGTTGGGCACCATCTTGACCTCGACGACCACCGTGTTCGTGGCGGTGGCGATGGTCCTCAGCATGGAATCGACCGACGTGGGCGGCGAGCCGCCGTTGCTCCCTCCTCCGATCCAGAGCATCGCGCGTGTTCCGGTGACCGTGGTGGGCTTGATGACGACCACCCAGTGCTGCCAGAGCTCTCGATCCACCTCATTGGGCTCGTCGCGCCACGTCTGGGACTTCATGTCCAGTACGTGGCCCTTGTACCCCGAGCCGTTGATCGTATTCACCTTGCTCCAGGTGAAGTTGGGATCCGGCGCGGCGATGTAGTCGTCCAGGGGTGTGCCCAGGGCCAAGGTCGGCCAGACCATTCCGAAGGCCGTCAGGACCAGCGTCTGCCCACGCGCACGTTGTACGAAACCATAGAGCGACATGCTATGCTCCCTTCCGAGGAGATGGATCAGAATCCCCCGCTCGCCCACCCTGCCACCTACTAGCGTCCCCAACGGGCATCCAGAGGTCAAGCGGAAAGCGGCCGGCGGGCTCTCCGCGCGTGCATGCCTCCCAAGACTCGCATCATGACTGGACCCCAAATGGGGAGCGGGTCACGGGGAGCAGGCCACTCTCGCCTGCATCGTCCACTTAGATTTCACGGGGCGGTGTCAGGTCAGCGGGTCGATCCGAGAAGGCCGCCGCCTTCCGGGATATGAAGACCTTGGAGGACTTCGACTGGCAGTTCAACCCGTCGATCAAGAAGAAGCAGATCTACGACCTGGCCACGTGTCGGTTCGTGCGTGAGGCCACCTGCCTGCTGGTAGATCCAGTTGGCTGCGAAGTCGCGCCAGTAAATCAGTACGTCCGCCATCCGAAATCGCCATCTCCAATGTGGTACGATGCCTAATAATGTGGTATCGAAGCCACTTTCAATACCGCATTACGTAGGACAGGACTACATCACCCCAGCTTGGCCCACTCCGCATCAGGCCCTCGCCTGACGCACTTGACCTTCCGTTTCGACTTCAACCGGTTGAGCACCTTGCGCACCGTCTCCCTGCTGACGCCGGGGCACAGCGCCTCGATCTGGCTGATCTTGAAGCGATCCGGCAGCCGCTCGATCACGTTGGCGACCATCTCCGCCTTGGCCCCACGCCCGGTCGTGATCTTGCCTAGACGATCGGCGAACTCCCGATAGGCGGCCAGCACCGTCCCCGTCCAGTAACTCCACCATGGCACCAGATCGTGCTCGCCGTCGTGCCATCCCTTCGACGACTCGAAGAGCGATTCGTAGTAGCTCTCCTTGCTGTCCTCGATCACACGTTCCAGGCTGACGTACCGTCCCACGTTGAAGCCCGATTGGTACAGCAACAACAGCGTCAGCAATCGGGCCATCCGCCCGTTTCCGTCCGTGAAGGGATGGATGCAAAGAAAGTCCAGCACAAACGCCGGGATCAGCTGCAGCGGGTCGATCTCTCCCGCATCGCTTGCCTCTTGGTGCAGCCGACACAGATCCGCCATGTACTGGGGCGTGCCCACAGCCGAGACAGGTTGGAAACGAAGCCTCGTCCGACCGTTCGCCAGATGCTCGACGATCCGGTTGTCCTTGTCTTTCCACTTCCCGCCTTCCTGTGGCACGAACTGGTAGAGATCTCGGTGCATCCGCAGGATGAGCCGTGGCGATAATCTCATACCCGCATGACCGACATGGATCTGATCCAGCACGCGCCGATACCCGGCCACCTCCTGTTCCGAGCGATCACGAGGTCGGCTCTTGTCGGCCATCAGCTCACGGAACCGATCGGCGGGAACGGTCACGCCCTCAATCCGGCATGACGACTCCGTTGACTGGATGATGGCCACCTGCCGCAGCGATTCCAGCACCTCCGGGCTCTGCTGGGCGTACAGCTCCTCCTTGCCCTGAAACGTGCCGATCTGGCGGATCGTGCCCACAAGCTCCGGCGTGATCCGCTGATGCCTGATATGGTCGCCTTCGAAAGATCGCACTTCACCCTCACAATCTAAGGCCTGATCGTGGTCAAGGGTAGCCTGCTTCTCCCCGTCGGACATGGCCGGTTCCCTGTTCTGGTACGCCTTCAGAATTGCATCGAGGGACTTGTCCGGTTGGATCTCGACGTGGGGCAAATCCTTCAATTCGGGAAGCCCAAGGCGACGTGACCACTGACGAGGTTCTCGGCGGATCGCTGCGCCCAGCTGCTTCCAGAACTCGCCGAGGACGACATTGCCACTGACCCGCTGGCAATTCAGCGCTTGCGTGACGAATGCCTCTAGGCTGGCATCGTCGAAGTCCCTTTCGGCTGCTTCGGTGAGAACCGTGGTGACCAACCTGGAGAACACTTCGAAGTCCGGTTTAGGCAAAGATTGGGGCACGCCCAACAAGCCCAGCACCTGGCGCTGATCCTCATCGGCTTCGCTCACGTCCGATCGTCGCACGGTTGCTGTGATTGCTGCATCATGGAAGATCTCACCTCGACGCTCGGCTTTCGCACGCAACCAACGAAGCATTCTCGCTTCGACTTTGCGGGCTCGCTCTGGGCTTCCGTCCGGGTTGCCAAAGGTGATCGTGTTCCCCTTGCCGAAGCCCTTCCTTCGGGGGGCGTCAGGATCGTAGATGACAATTCTCCCCCGGCTGTCACGTCGGAAGCCTTCGTAGAAGACGCCATTGACCTGGACGCCTTCCGGCTTCCCATTTCTAGCCATGCGTCTAGCTCCTACCTGGCTGGATGCATGTTACCGAAAGATGGGGTTGCATGTCAAAACTGCATGTAACTTTTCTACGGGATATGTTGTATCGTATATTTAGGTCGGGACTGACCATAAGAAGAGCCGCTCTGAGAGCGGCTTTGGGGGACTGCCGAAGGTGGGAATCGAACCCACACGGGCCGTGAAGCCCACGGGATTTTGAATCCCGCGCGTCTGCCAATTCCGCCACTTCGGCCACCAAGGCAGATCGCATTCTACCGAAGGCGCGAAACGGCATCAACTCCGGCCGATCTTGCGCGGCGTCCGTCCTCGCCATGCCATCGCCAAAGCGGTACCATGGAGGATGGACGTGCGAAGAGGAGAACCGACACCGTGCGCATCCCCCTAACGCCAGACGGACGACGCGAGATCGTCATCGCCACCGTCGTGCTCGGCGGACTCGCGGTGGGGCTGGGCTATCTCTATTGGCCGCTCGCCCTGCTCCCGGCCGTCGTATGGATCTGGGCGATCACCTTCTTC
>CAZKCX010000433.1:2600-6408 GCA_964550865.1 uncultured Planctomycetales bacterium | reverse complement strand
ATCGGTCGCACGAGATTCGAGGTACAGGCCTTCGACACGCCCACCTGTTCGTCGCCGTGCGCCGAATCGCGCGGGAATCACGCGCGTGTCGTTGATGACCAGGCAGTCGTCGGGACGAAGCTGGGCGGGAAGATCGCGGATGCGCGCGGACCGGGCGGGCCCCGGCACGCTGCGATCCACAATCAACATCCGCGATTCATCGCGTCGCGCCGACGGACGCTGCGCGATCAACTCCGGCGGCAGCTCGTAGTCCAGTTCGTCGATGTGCACGACCTACCCTCTGACCGGGAACGAACGACGCCCGACCTTGCCCTGCGCCGAACACCCCCCCCGCCCATTCCTACGACGACGGGCAATCGGCCATCGCCCGCCGATAGACCTCGACATGCTGACGGGCCACCGCGTCGACCTGAAATCGCGTTCGGGCGTCCTCGCGCGCCGCACGACCCATCCGTTGTCGACGCGCATCGTCGGTCAAGATCTGCCGCAAGGACGCCACAACCTCTTCCGACCGAAGCGGATCGAACAGAAGGCCGGTCTCGCCTTCCTTCACCAAGAACGGAATGCCACAGATCCGCGAAGCCAAAATCGGCAGGCCAGCGGCCATCGCCTCGGCGATGACGACCGGGGAGTTCTCCTGAAACGAGGGCAGAAGCAGGCACGACGCCCGCGCCATCTCGACCTTGAGCGCATCGCGATCCACATAGCCGAGGAACCGCACAACCTCGCCCAGCCCCTTCTCCTGACAGAACCGCTCGACACGCTGCCGGTAGGCCGCGCTCGAAGGGCGCCAAGGTCCCGCAATCCGAAACGCAACCCCCGGCACGGCCTGGCGGATTTGCGCCGCCGCCTGCACGACACCCATCGTGTTCTTCAGCTCGCTCAAGACGCCCACCGTCAGCACCGTCGGCCGATCGTCGCCCCGCTCCACGTCAAAAAACGCCTCCTCGACCGGGTTGGGAATGGAGTGGACCTGGACCCGATCCGGGATCCGCGCCGCCTCGCGGGTATACGGGCTGATCGCGATCACGTGATCGTAGTGCCGAACCGCGCCGTAGAACGTCGCGGCCATGATGGGGGTCGTGACGAACCTCCGCAGGCCGCCGAGCAGCCATTCATCGCGGGGGTTGATGCCCCGGATGGTCAGCACGCGCGGACAGTGCAGCCGCCATCCTAGCTCGGGGATGCTCTGCACGTGCACCAGATCCGGCTGAAGTTCGTCGACGATCCTTCGCACCTCGCGTGGACTGCGAAAGGCATTGCCCAAGAAGGCGGGACGGCGCAGCGGCAACGGAATGACGCGACAGCCGATCGCCTCATCGTCGTAGGGCTCGCCCCGTGGGCTGGCCCACTCGATGGCCGTCACCTCGATGCCCTGTCGAATCAGGGCCCGAATCAAGCACATGGACACCACGCCCGGCCCCCCCCGAGGGCGGTCGCGATCGTTCGGAAGCTCACCGGGCATCGCTACGTGCAATCGGACACCTCTCCCATTGAGAGCGGGGCTACGTGGACGTCGCCTCGGCGTCCTCGGCCAGGAGCGCCGCCACACGCCGTCGTTGTCGCTTCTGGCTCGGTTTGATCCCGAGCACCGACGCGAGCAGACCCCTAAGACCACCACTCGTGGCCAGGCGGTCGATCAGCCACGGACTCTGCTCCTGGCGCGCGGGCAAACCGCAGGCCATGAAGGCGGCACGATACCCCGCATCGCGCACGAGACGCCAGGCGGGGACGCAGTAGTGCGGATCGCCGAAGGGATACGAGAAATACTCCACATCGCACCCCGTCATCTCGCGCAGCAGCTTTCGGCTGCTGTCGAGTTGCCGGGCAAACTCCTCTCGACCGTCCGCGGAGATGGAGCTGTGCCACTCCGTGTGCGAGCCGATCGTCATCCCCGCCTCGGCCAACGCGCGGACCTGTTCCGGCGTCATCATCCGCGGCATGCCGAGCTGCCGTCGCTCCACGCCGAATCGTTCGGCAAGGTGTTCGATCACCGCGGGACGATCCCGCCACCGAACCCGTTCCTTGAAGACGTCCGCCACGCGGAAGTAGCTCGCGCTGCGGTCCCCGGGCCCGGCGTACGGAAGCACCAGGTGCGGTCCGCCCCATGCGCTCAAGTCGACCTCCACCTCCTCCTGATCCTGGGCCAGGTGGAGAATATCGTGTAGCGCGTCCGCTTCGTAGGGTCGTCCCTCGGCCACATATCCGGCCGCCAGGAAGAACGCCGCCGGCAAGCGGTAGCGCTGGAGGATCGGCAGCGCCACCTCTGCGTTGTCTGCGAAGCCGTCGTCAAAGGTGATCGCGCACGCCCGCCTCGGCAGCCGCCCTTCCGAGAGCGCCGTCACGAAGGAGGGCAGGTCCATCACGCGACACGCCCCGGCGATGAAGTGCATCTGACGCTCGAAATCCTCCACCGTAATCTGGGTGGACGTATGGGGAACACGGCCGCCCATCGGGAAGACCTCGTGATAGATCAGCACCATACCCCTCGATCCGCGATACCCCGAGGAAAGGACCGGGCGAGCGGCGAATGGGAGCAGTCCGCGCATGCGAAGACCCTTAGCGAGTGGCCCTCTTCCCCGTGCGTAAACGAGTCCGCACGACCCGTCGACACCAGCCCGTCCCGCGGGCCTCCGGCCGAAGCGGCGAACCGCCTTCTTGCGCCTCGGCCCGAAATGGGTGCAGTTGAAGGGGCTCTCGCGCCGAGTGTATAATACAGCGTTGCTGCAACGTGTGCACCGCAGGGAAGGATTCCATCAAAGGAGTGAATAGATGCCTGCCGAAGGGAACGGGGAGTTTCCGACCATCATCGGTCCGGACGCGAAGTTCAAAGGTGACCTCGATTTCGAGAAGGGCGTTCGTGTCTACGGCCAATTCGAGGGCACCATCAAGAGCAAAGGTCAGCTCCATGTCGCCGAGGGCGCGAAAGTCAAGGCCGACGTCACGGCCGGCAACATCGACGTCGACGGAGAGGTCACGGGAAACCTGACCGCCAACGGTAAAGTCCATCTCAAGGCCTCCTCGAAGCTGGAAGGCGATCTGAAGACCGCGAGACTCGAAGTCGCCGAGGGAGCCACCTTCGTCGGGAATTGCATCGTCGGTGCCGGCGAGAGCAAGGAGGCCGCGAAGCCCTCGCCAAAAGCGAGCACTCCGGAGCCCGAAGACAAGGGAAAAAGCAGCGCGTCCTCTTCGTCGCCAGAGCAGGCACAGCCGCAGGCCGCCGGCAGCAAGAAGTAGGCGAGCACCCGCGGCCGTCGGCCGGGAGACCTGCCGGGTCGCCCTCGATTACGGGAAACGCACGAAGGAGCTAGGGATCGAACTTCCAGGGAATTGACGAACCGACGACCGGTCGGTCCAACGGTCCGGCCGGCGTTCGGCTTTCGCATCGCAGATAAGCGGCCGGCACATGCCAAGGAAACCGAAGATACTGCAGAAGAAGACGGTGCATTGCACCTATTGCGGAGGCCCGATCGAGGTCTCGCTGAAGGCGATGTCCGTATTCTGCCCCCATTGCCAGAAGCGTGTGGTCTGCGAGAGCTACACCATCAAGAGCTATCACGCCGTGCGAAGCGTGACCACCTGCGGCGACGTCGTCGTCGAGAAGAAGGGCCACGTGGTCGCCCCCATTCGCGCGCAGAACCTGGTCGTTCGCGGCCTGGTGCGAGGCAATATCCTCGCCCGCGGTCGAATCGAGATCGAGGCGGGAGGGGTGGTGCAAGGCAACGTCGAAGCACCGAGACTCGTCCTCCATGACGGCGCCAAAGTGGTGGGCAACTGCAGGATCAGCCGAAACGGCAAGAGCGAAACG
>CAZKCX010000433.1:0-2590 GCA_964550865.1 uncultured Planctomycetales bacterium | reverse complement strand
CCCGAAGCGGGACAAGGCTCCACCCCCGGCGGCGGAGCGCCCCGGGGGCTCGTCGGTGTCTCTCACCCCCCGATCCGGCCTTCGGGGTCGTTCTCCACGCATCAGCGCGGCCCAACATATTCGGACCTAAGCGGTCCTCGCATCCAGTTTCCTGAGCCCTCCCAAGAGACAGCGGGCCCGCGCAGTGGGCCCAACGAGCGTCTCCGACCGATATTCCGGCCTTGGAGTCCTAGAGAATTCGCACTTCGATACGTGCAGACCCTATCTCTTCGGACGATAGGTATGAAGGGTGGCGCTGTGTCCGCACGGCGCCGGAGTGGGTGTGTCTTGCACGAACCGGTGCGTCCCGACGGCGGACCTCCTCGGCAACGAGGCAGGCCAGGCCGGAGGCGCGGCCCGGGGGCTCGTCTCGATCCTGCCCGCCGACCCGAGATGGAGTACGCTTTCTTGTTCGTTCCTATCGGCTTTGCCATCGGCTTCATCGCAGCGGCCTTCGCCATATACACCGGCGTTCGCAAGCGCGTGCGCCCCCATCCCACCACGTTCGAAGTCGACACCGCCCGAGCCGCGCTCCAGCAGCAGATCCAGTTGGAGATCCTTCGCAGCACGGAGGTCGAAGGAAGCCCGAGCCGCCTGGCCCGATGGGCCGCAGGGTATACGCGGTTGAATCCGGAACTGGCGGGTCCGGCCCAGGTACTTCGAAAACGGCTCTCCAAGGTGCCGGAGGAATTGGTCTGCAAGGACGATCAGTACCGGATCATGCTGGGCAGGGCCACGTTGGCCAATGCGGAAAGCAGCTATCGAGCCGCACTCAACCTGGTGCCGGACACCGACGAGCCCAAGACCACCCGGCTCCCCAAGCCACGGCTTGAGAAGATCATTCGCGAACAGCGCATCCGGGGGGACGCGTTTCTCGGGATGCGCCGCTGGAAGGAAGCCTGCGCCTGCTATCGGCGTATCCTTCAATTGGAGCCGCGAGATTGGCAAACGCGCCAACTCGTGGCCATCTGTCTCTGGTGCCTGAACGACCGAACCGAGGCGATTCGCCACCTGAGCGCCGTCATCGACCATTACAAACGCGTCGCCGACCGGTCCAGTGAGCCGGAGCCCATGCGTGATCTCGCCATCGGTCTGAACAACCGAAGCGTCATGTACTTCGTCGGCGGGTCCCCCAATGAGGCCGTGCGCAACTTCGAGAAGGCCGTCGATCTACATCATCGCCTGGCCCGTCAGAGCGCCGCGAGCAGCCGGCTTGACCTTGCCCGCGTGTACTGCAACCGCGCGACGGCCTTGCGGTTACGCGGGAGCATGGCCGCCGCCATCGATGACTTCCGGCAGGCCAAGACGCTGTTCGCCAGGCTCGTCGATCAGCAGGGGCGACACGACCTTCGCGAAAATCAGGCCCGAGCGCTTGCCCAGTTCGGCGAAGTGCTGGTGGAACACGGCGCGATGACTGACGCGATTACGGAGTTCACACAGGCGATCGGTCGGTACACCGTTCTGGTGGACAAAGGCCGAACGCCCCTCGCTCCGGACCTCGCGCGGGCACGGAAAGGGCGTGGAACGGCCCACGCCGCCCAACAGCGATGGCAGGAAGCGCTACAAGACTTCTCGGCCGCGATCGGGATCTACGCCCCGCTGGTTGAGGAGGATGGCCGACAAGATCTGGCCTATGACTACGCGACGGCCCTGCAACAGGAGGCGAAGGTCCTGCTTCAGCAAGGGAACGCCCAGCGGGCGCTCATCGACCTGGACAACGCCATCCACCTACTCTCCCACCTCGCCGAGAGCAACAAGCAGGAGGAATCCCTCGAGGATCTTGCCGCCGCCCACGAGCAGCGGGCTCATGCGCGCCTCCGGCTCGGGGAGGTCTCCGAGGCCCTGCCGGACCTGGACAAGACCATCGAACTCCTCACACACCTCGTCGCACAGACCAATCGCGAGGATCTCGCCAAGCAACTCGCGGGGGCGCATCACCTCCGCGGGGGCCTACTGATCAAGCAAGAGCAAGTCGAAAAGGGTCTCAGCGACCTCAACGATTCGGTGCAGATCTTCGCCCGGCTCGTCGAGTGGGAAGGACGCAGCGAACTCAGCCGAGATCTCGCGCGGGCACTCTGCCATCGCGGAACGACGCTTCACCATCTCGAACGATTCCCCGAGGCGATACGGGACTTCGACGGGTCCACGGAGATCTACGCCCGACTCGTCGACCGCGAAGGGATCAAGGAGCTGCTTGACGACCTCGGCCGCGCCCTACTCGGCCGGGCGCTTGCCCACGCGGCCCATGGGAACGCCCAGGCCGCGATCGTCGACCTGACCCGTGTGGAGCAGTCAGACTGCAGCTCGGACGTGCGGGACAAGGCACGCAACAAGCTCAACAATCTCCGGGGGGAGAAGGTGATCTGAGCCAAGTCCGAAAAGACGCCCCCAATCGTCAATCGGGCGCGGACGCCGCTTCCCATATTCTCTATTATTCCCAAATTCAAAAAAAGCCGCCCGCTGCGTTTGCTCAGGCGGCGTTTGTTTCTTATGTTCCTAATGCGTTCAGTCGAGGCCAAACCGAAAGCAACGGGGCGGCCTTGGCGGGTGT
>CAZKCX010000432.1:0-6428 GCA_964550865.1 uncultured Planctomycetales bacterium | reverse complement strand
GCGTCGCGGTACCGGTGACCTACAAGGACTACCGGCAGATGATGGAGAAGGAGAAGCTCGACGGCATCATCATCGCCACCGAGGTAGGCAACCATGCCAAGGTGGCCGTGCCCGTGCTCGAGGCCGGCTATCACATCTTCTGCGAGAAGCCCGTCGATGCCGACGTCGAGCGCGTGGACAAGTTCGTCAAGGCCGCTCGCAAGGCCAAAGGCATTTGTCAGATCGGGTTCCAGCGGCGGTACAAGCCCGGCTACGTCGAGGCGATCGAGAAGATCAAGAAGGGCATGGTCGGCAACATCCGTTTCCTCGAAGGTCACTGGAAGTGGCCGCGACTGCCCGGCAGCGGTCACTGGGTCACGGACGTCGAGATGTCCGGCGGCGAGTTGGTCGAGCAGGCCGGCCACCACATGGACGTCATGGCGTGGATCATGAACGGCAAGAACCCGGTGCGGTGCGTCTCGATGGGCGGCATCAACCGCAAGACCCCGCTCGGCAGCGTGGTCGAGGACCATTCGTACACGGTCTTCGAATATGGCTGCGGCGCGCTGTTCCAGTACTCCCACCTGTTCGGCGTGGGCACGCGGAAGTTCATCGGCGAAAAGCTCCGCGCGATCGGCGACAAGGGTGGAGCGGAGATCTACAAGATCGACTACAAGCTCCCCGGCACGTGGAAGGCCTACAACGTGCAGGGCCGAGAGGTGCCCATGACCGACAAGGCCTGCGATCACCTGACCGGTGTCAAGGGCGAGCTGTTGGCCTTCGCTGAGCACTGCCGATCGAAGGAGAAGGTCACGCCCGCGAGCAACATCGAATCCGCCCGCGTCGCCACGCTGATGAGCATGATGGGGCGACAAGCGATGTTCGACCCGTCGAAGAAGAAGTTCGACGAGCGCGTCATCGAGTGGAAGGACCTCGGAACGACGACGGATCCGTAGCAGGCCCAGCGGACAAATCGACACGTCGACAAGTCGAAACGTCGACACGGTGGAGTACGCTACGCTAGCCAAGGGCCCTCTGAAACCAGAGGGCCCTTTCTCCGTGTCGTGTTGTCCTGCGTCCTCTTGATCGATGGAGCCGAGTGATGAGAACGATCCTCAGAGCTGAACGAACTCGTTTGATGCAGGCAGGGAGACTGCTGGCATTGGTGCTGGTGTTCGCAGGGCTGCCAACAGGCTGCGGACCGATCGATCCGCCGCTTACCTCAGAGGTGTATGAAGCTCGCTTGCCACAAATCGACTCCAGAGTGGTGATCAGTACGACGCGCCTCGGCAACCCCGAGGATGCCCCGAAGAAGGGGGACTACATTGGACGCACGATACGGTTCGAGGACGGCGAAGGCGCCATCTGGCATGTGTTCGCGCCAGACGGCGACCCGAGTCAATGGGAAGTCTGGGTCGCGCCTGAGAGGGTCAAGGCTCGAGCCGTTCCTCTGCGCTGCGTGCATAAGGGCATTTCCCCGTACTGCCCTGAACACTGGCCTTCCCTGGAGTTCCCAGCGCCAGGCAGGCGTGCCATGCCGGCGCCCTAAGGAAGACCTGCCAGCGGAGAAGTGGGCATGCGCAGGGGCAACCGCGTTTGCGGACTCGAGGAAACGGCTCAGCCACAAAGGGGTGATGGACGGTTGCCACGGGTGGGTTTGCCACGGCGTAGCCCGAGGCGAAGCTGGGAGCGAGGCGGAACCCGTGGATAGGTGCGACCCTCACCTGTGCCGCCCCAGAGGGGCGGAGGAGAAAGGCGCATGCCGCAGCCAACTCGCCAGCTCCTGAGCTACATCGCACCGGCCGCGCCGGCGACGCGGCGACCGGCGGAGGGCGACGAGCCGTTCCTCCGGCCGGAGATCGGCTTTACGCCTGCGTGGTACCGGGGCCGCCTGGGCGTCGACTTCGGCGAGCGGTGGCATCGTGACCCGGCCTATCGGCGAGAGACGGTTCGGCAGATGCGCGCAGAGCTCGGGCGGGCGTTCCCCGGTACGGCCATCGGCGGGATCGATCGCCCCGACGCGCCGCTCGATCTGCTCACGGGCACGTACGGCGCGACGCTGATGGCGGCCGTCTTCGGCGTGAAGGTCCTCTACGCGGAGGACCAGTGGCCCACGTGCGAGGTCGGCCGGCTCAACGCAGAGCAGATCGACGCCCTCGAGCCGCCGGACCTTGACGCCAGCCCGGCCTGGCGCGAGCTGATGGACCAGGTCGACTGGATCGCCGAGCACGAGGGCCGCGTCGAGGGGTTCATCAACTTCCAGGGCGTGCTCAACAACGCGCATCGGCTCCGCGGCGAGGGGCTTTTCTACGACCTGTTCGACGCGCCGGAGCGTTGCCGTCGGCTCTTCGAGTGCGTCTGCGAGACGATGATCCGGGCGACGCGCCGGTTGCACGAGCGGCAGCGCGAGACCGGCGTCGACGTGCGCTTCGCGACGGTCAGCAACTGCCTGGTGAACATGATCTCGCCCGAGCAGTACCGCGAGTTCCTCCTGCCGCACGATCGGCGGATCGCCGAGACGTTCGGCTGCATCGGCATCCACAACTGCGCGTGGAACGCCAACCCGTATCTGGACGACTACGCCACCGTGCCGAACGTCGGCTATATCGATATGGGGACGGAGTCGGACCTGCCCCGCGCGAAAGCGCGATTCCCCCACGCCCGCCGCGCGATCATGTACACGCCGATGGACCTGGCGAACAAGACGGAGGCCGAGCTTCGCGCCGACGTCGAGACGATCGCCTCGCAGTACGGCCCGTGCGATCTCGTCTTGGCCGACATCGAGGCCGACACGCCGGACGACCGGGTGCATCTTATCCGCCGCTTGTGTGAATAAGGCTGTGTGAATCAGGAAGAGGGTCGGGGTGCTTGCCCTCGTTCTTTTCACCGTACACCGACGAGCGCGGTGAAAGCCGGGCGGCGACTACACGGATCGTCGCGCGCCGCTGTGAGCAGTGCTTCCCCCGCAAGCGTCCCGAGGCGTGCACTGCTGGCACAGCAGTCGAACACGTACCCGGCGCGGTGCGCAAACCGCGGAAGGCCCTCTGTGATCCTACGGCGGATCCCCCCTCCAATATCTCGGCGAGCCGTTGCCGCATAGCCGGCCGCTTGCCGCTATAATTTTCCCTTCACCTGAATCATCGGAGGGTGCATCGACGATGCGGAAGCTGCGAAGGCGCGTGACGGACCGGCTGTCGGAGGCGGCCGTCGCGTGCGCGCCGTGGCTGAGCGACGACCTCGTGGACTCCCTGGAGGCTGCGATGGGCTGGTCCGGCTCGCGGCTGCCGGTCCTCCGCCGAATCGTGGCCGAGAACATGCGCGACGCGGGAGTCTACACCCCGGAGGTGCATCGCCAGTATTTCCGACACGCAGCGGCCAATCTGGCCGGCTGGATGCACGTCTTCCGCCACGCGCCCTCGCGTCACGACGGCCGGCGCAACCGTGTGCCGCCGCCCTTGGCGCAGACAATTCGGGACCGCATCCAGTTGGACGATTCGGTGGAGCGCCTCAAGGAGGTCGCCGCACGGGGCCATGGCGCGGTGCTCATGGCCATGCACGTGGCCGAGCTCCCCCTGTGGCTGGGCCGCATCAACCAGGCCACTCCCACCACCGTGCTCGCGCGATACTCGAGGGATCCAGGGCGCCGGCGGCTCAAGGAACGATGGTGGCAAGCCACCGGCCTCGGCTATGTGGTGGAGTCCAGAAGGGGCCAGGCCGGCGCCCGGCTGGAGAAGATGGATGCCGCCCTGCGCGAGGGTTGCGTGATGGTGCTGGCCGTCGACATGCCGCGAAAACGCGAGGAGGGACAGCCGACGCGTTTGCTTGGCCGTGAGATCTACCTACCCAGCGGGGCCGCCGTCCTCTCGCTCCTCACCGGTGCACCGCTGATGCGGCTCGGGGCGTACCGGGTCGACGGCGCGACGTGCCTGACGTTCGACGGGCCGTTCCAGGGTCAGGCCGATCCGGACGGACCCGACGGCAAGGGACCGGCCATCCAGGAGCGTCTGCAGTGGTGGGCCGACGGGTTTGAGGGCTTCCTCCGGGAATCGGCGCCGCTGTGGTTCTTCTGGGGCGACAAGCGGTGGAGCCGGCTCTTTCACCGCGACCCACGCTACGTCCGGTTCCTCGATGCAGGGGATGCGGAGGCAACGCGCGCCGCGCAGGTCGATGAAGCGACGTGACGGGGACGGACGCGGACGCGACGCCCACCATGGGCGCGTTCGGCCCCCGCCCGTCAGCGTGGCCGACTCGCGTCTCGTGCGCCTACAACAACGACAGGACGTTCGAGGCCTGGGCGTTCGCCATGCTCAGCACGGATGTCCCCGCGTTGACGAGGACCTGAAGCCGGGTCAGGTCCGCCGTCTCCTGGGCATAGTCCGCGTCGCGGATCGCGCTCTCGGCCTTCGTGACGTTCTCCATCGAGGCCTGGAGGTTGTTCATGTTCGGCCGGAGCGTGTTGGCCTGCACCGTGCCGATCCGCCCCCGCCGTGTGGCGATGTCATGGATGGCCCGATCGATCGACTGCACCGCGCGAAACGCGTCGCCGTCGACCGTGTTCAGCCGGCCACCGCTCCGCAGGTCCGCGAGACTATAGCTCTCGAGGTTCCCGCCGGACTCGTGGTGTATCCGCCCGATGTTCTGTGTGTGCACCGAGCCGATCCCCAGGTTCACCTGATTGGCGGAGTTGACCTCCGGCCCGACCTGGTACGTCGCGCCGCCGCCCGTGATCTCCATGGCCTGGAAGCTCGCGCCCGCCGTGGCGGCCGCCGCCTCGCGGAGGGCGATCTCCATCGCCAGGTCGTCCGAGCTGACCGAGAGCGTCGTGCCGTCGCCGGCGGCCGTGTGCCCGTTGATCGTCCCGGCGACGTCCTCGCCGTAGTCCTCGACCGTGCCGCCGCCCTCCAAGGCGTCCAAGCCCTGGCCCGAGGCCCAATCGACCTTGCCGTTGTCGGCCGGGTCGGGTTGGTCCTCGAGGAGCTGGTAGACGTTGCCGACGTGTCCGCCGTCCTGATCCATGCGGAGCTCGACAAACTCATCCGAGCCGTACTCGGCGCTCCGCAGACGGATGCCGTCCACACCGTCCTCGTTGGTGACCTCCGCCTCGACACCTGTGGACTCGGTCCACTGGTTGATCTCGGCGGCCATCTCGTCGAGCGTTGTGCCGGCCTGGAAGCTGAACTCGGCCGTACCTTCGCTCCCGGTGAGCTCAAATCGGAGTGTGTCGTCGCCGGGCACGGCACCGGCGCCGTTGTCGACCTCGAGGAACATTCCACCCTGCTCGGCCGCCTGGCTGACGGCGACGTCGACGGGCACGCCGGAGTCGGCGCCCTGCGCGGCGTACACCTCGTAGTCGGCGACCTTGTCGGTGTCGACGTTGTCGACGGTGTAGCCCATCTCCCCGTTGAGCAGGTGGGTGCCGTTGAACTGTGTCGTGTTGGCGACGCGATCGATCGAATCGAGGATGGAGTCCATCTGGAGTTGGTTCGCCGCGCGCTCGGCGTCGCTCATCGCGCCGGTGTTGGCGTTCTTGAGCGCGAGGGCCTTCAGGTCTGTCAGCATGGAGCCGACCTGGCCGAGCCCGCTGTCGGCCACGTTCATGACCATGTCCGCCCGCGATGTGTTGTACATGGCCGCGTCAAGGGCGGCGATCTCTCCGCGGAGGTACTCGCTGGCGATCAGGCCGGCCGGGTTGTCGGCCCCGCGGTTGATCTTGAGCCCGGTGCTGAGACGTTGGAATACGTTTGCAAGTTTGTTGTGGTTCTTATGGAGTGTGTGTACGCCGATCAGCGACTGCACATTCGTGTTGATGTTCATCTTCCCCCCCGAGCGGGGCCGATGCCGCGTCGTGTCCGAGCCAGGCCCCATAAGATCCCGCGCGCCGGCCGCGCAGGGACTCTCGCTATACAGAAACCATCGCTCCACGCACTACATACGATTCGGACGGGAAATGGGCAAACGAAATGCGTTCGAAGAACGGGGAAATGGATCAAGCGCGGGCCGATGGACGCCGCAGCCGCCTGGGAACGATCGATTGTCTCGCCAGGTGGACCGCTGACACAACGGCGGCCTCCGAGGGCAAGCTGGTACCGACCCGGCCTGTCCCCAGGCCGGTCCTCGCGTCCCATGGGCCTAGCACTACAGCGCAAGGTAGTGGCTTCTGGGCGTGGGCACCCCCTCTGGCGCTGACGAAAACGCCGATCAAGTCTGCGATTTGGTCGACCTTGCGCTGTAGTCCTAGTCCTCTGTCGCTCGTCAGCTGATGGGTGGGTGGCCCATGGCTTCAGCCTTGGGGGACGCGAATTCCCGGTCGAATTCGCGTCCCCCACCTCTGAAGAGGTGGGCCACGCATCGGCTGGACGCCCATCGAATGCGTTCCGACACAACACTCGTCCTACGTTTCAGAAATACCGCGACTACCTGCCCGAGCCGCGGCATTCATGCCGCGCGGC
>CAZKCX010000431.1:0-6432 GCA_964550865.1 uncultured Planctomycetales bacterium | reverse complement strand
TCGCATCGCCCGTGTCGGTTCGCCAGTTCATCGATTCGGTCATCCGCAGCAGGCCATCCCGCTCGATGGTCCAGTCTACGCTGACGTTGGTGTCGGTTGCCAGTGTCACGCTCCGCTGGATGACGGCCGGGCCACGATAGGCGTAGTCGACGGTGAGGAAGTCGTTGGCGTCGGTCGGGTAGATCTGGCTGACGCGCGCCCCTGTGGCACGGCCGCCGCCGTAGCACGGGCATCTTGCCCGTGAGTTCCTGCGTCACGGCCGCCTCCAGGCTTCGCTGCGCTTCGCCATGACAAGCCCGTCCGTGAGGGTTCGCATCCCGCCCCAGCCGAGGGCGGCTGGGCCACATGGGGCTCCCTGCCAACGGCGGCTTGCAGTGAGCCAGACCGAACCGCTGGGCCGGCGTTATCCGCAGCGGGGCGACGGAACGAGGGCCGTGGCTGAACCAACGCATTCCAGAAAGAACCGCCGCGCCTTAAGCCTTGCGTTCTTCGCGAAACGCCGCCTCCACGAGGTAGCAGATGATGTGGTAGGCCAGCTGATGGCCTTCCTGGATGCGATCGGTGGTCTCGGCCTCGACGACCAGGCAGTGATCGGCCGTCTCGCGGAGCTCGCCGCCCTCACCGCCCGTGAAGCCGAGGATCGTCGCGCCGCGCCGTCGCGCCTCCTCGACCGCCAGCAGCACGTTCCGCGAGTTGCCGGAAGTCGACAGTGCCCACAGCACGTCGCCCTCACGAACGAGCCCCTCCACCTGTCGACGAAATGCAACCTCGAAAGAGTAGTCATTGCCGATGGCCGTCAGGATCGACGTGTCCGTCGTCAGGGCGACCGCCGGCAGCGACGGCCGCGGATCCCCCGGTCGGAGCCGGCTGATGAGCTCGCCCGCGATGTGTTGGCAGTCGGCCGCGCTGCCCCCGTTGCCCACGAGATAGCAGCATCCGCCGTCTCGGAAGGCCTTGACGAGTACCCCGGCCATTGTCTCGAGGACGTCCTGCTGACGTCGGACGGACTGGACGGCGGCGGTGTGCTTTGCGATGTGTTCGTCAATCGGTTCCTTCACGTCGTTCTTCCATTCCACGAATGCGCGAGAGCAGCTCGCTCGTGCTGTAGCCGTGCATCATCGGGGCCAGGACGACCTTACCGCCGTTGGCCTCGACCACCTCGCGACCGCACACCCACTTGGCCCAGTCGGCCCCCTTCACGAGCACATCAGGCAGGATGCGACGGATGACGGTCTCCGGCGTGGGCTCATCGAAGATCACGACGTAGTCGATATCCTCCAACGCGCTGAGCATGCGAGCGCGGTCGATCTGGTTGTTGATGGGGCGATCGTCCCCCTTGTTCTGTGCCCGGACCGAGGCGTCCGAATTCATTCCCACCACGACGATGTCGCCCTCGCCCTGGCAGTACTTGAAGTACTGGATGTGCCCGGCATGCAGGATATCGAAGCAGCCGTTCGTGAAGACGACCTTGGCGCCGGCGGCCCGTCGCGGCGCGAGCTCGGCCATCAGCTCCTCCAGCGTCCGGAGCTTGCCCGCCCGGGCGTGGCCCTCCAGTGCGACGTCGGCGTTGAGCTCGTCGGGGGATATGGTCACCGGCCCGAATCGTTCCACGGAGAGGCCCGCCGCGGCATTCGCCAACCGAACGGCGTCGGGCCACGCCGCGCCGCTCGCGGAGGCGGCCGCCAACACCGCCAACATGACGTCGCCCGCTCCGGTGATGTCGTAGACCGAGCGGGCCCGGGTGGGAACCTGGACGGGCTGTCCCTCGGCCGGAATGACGAGCGCCCCCTCGCGATCGAGCGTGGCCACGAGGGCCTGCAATCGCAGCTGCCGCACGACGGGCCTGGCAAGCTCGCCGAGTCGCGATGCCTGGGCGTCGTCGCTGCCCAGGGCCGCGACGGTCTTCTGCCGGTTCGGCGTCAGCACGGAGGCCCCGCGATACCGTTGCCAATCCGCCCCGGCGGCCGGGCTGATCAGCACGGGCGTCTCCTCCTGGTGACCGACCTCGATGGCGGCACGGCATAGGGCCTCCGGCCAATCGGTTCCCTCGCCGTCGCGGATGCAGATCGCCTCCACCTGCGCGCTCAACTCGCGCGTGGCGGCGCTGATCTGCCGCACCGCATCCGGGGGGAGGGGATCCCGGCAGGCCTCCTCGACCCGCATCATCTGCTGGGGGTGCCGGTGCTGCGCCAGGCCGATCAACCGGGTGTGCATGGTCGTCGGACGGTGGCATACGGGCAAGAGGTGCGTGGTGTCGACGCCCACCCGTCCGAGCAGCTCGCAGAGCCTCTTGCCGGAGTCGTCATCGCCGATCGCCCCCGCGCAGTGGACCTTCGCGCCGAGCGCCGCCAGCGCCGCCGCCACATGGCCGGCCTGCCCGGCGCGGAGGATCTCGTCGCGAAGCCGCAGGACGGGAACCGGCGCCTCAGGGCTGATGGCGGAGGCATCGCCGTAGGAATGCCGGTCGAGAACGAACGCCCCCAGCACGAGCACGGTCCGGGACTGCATGGCTTCGATGATCGAGGACAGGTCCATGCCGCGTGATCCCAATTCACCGTATCATCCGCACAGCCATCAACTTGCAGAGATCGTATCCCCCGCGGACGCCCGGTGTCAATCCAAAGACCCGCGTACCCGCTTGGCAAACGTCCCCCCCGCCAGGCCCGACCGGACGGATGCTGCGAGACTGCCCCGCGCAGGTCCGATAAGAAAGTATCAAGTTCCGGTGAACACATGCCGATCTTAGGGTTGAGGAAGATGTTATCGGGCGTGCCGCTCCGGTCTCTCCACTGGCAATGGACGGCCCGCTCGGAAACCCATCACCAATTGGTCGCGAATGGAGCGCGGCCGAGTCATCAACACAACCTCGTCAGGCATGTTGGGCTTGTCGACACGAGGAGCACTCCGATGAGGATCATCGCGGTTGCAAATCAGAAGGGTGGTTGCGGGAAGACGACGGTCGCCATCAACCTGGCGGCTTGCCTTGCTCGCAACGGGCGACGCACATTGCTGGTCGACATGGATCCGCAAGGGCATTGTGCCGTCGGCTTGGCCGTCCCCGAAGAGCAGATCGAGAACTCCGTCTACGAGGCGATGCGGCGCGATCCGCCGATGACCCTCGATGCCGCCACCTGGCAGATCAGTCGGGACTACGACCTGCTTCCGTCCAAGCCGGAGCTGGCCACACTCGAGCAAGAGCTGGCCAACGCGCCGGACGGTCTCGATCGACTCGCCGCCGCGCTGGAGGCGGTCACGGATCGGTACGACTACTGCCTCATCGACTGCCCGCCGACGATCGGTTTGCTGACGGGCAACGCCCTGCACGCCGCCGGGGAGGTGATCGTCCCGGTGGATACGGGCTACTTCGCGCTGCACGGGCTCGCGCGGCAGGTCGAGACGATCTCGCGGCATCGCGAGGAGACGGGCCGCGAGCTGGTCATCCATGTCCTGCCGAACCTCTATGACGTCCGCACGAAGCACGCCCGCGAGATCCTCGGCGAGCTGCGCAAGAAGTTCGGAGAGCTGGTCTCCAAGACGCACATCAACTTCAACGCGAAGCTGCGCGAGGCCACCGGATTCGGTCAGCCTATCTGCGAGTACGCCCCTTCGAGCCCGGGCCACCGTGACTTCATGCGGTTGGCGAACGACGTGATCGCCGCCGGCGAGGTGGACACGGTGCGGCATGTCCTGATCGAGCAGGCCAACGAGATCACCAACAAGGCCGAAGAGCTGCTGGCCACGAGCGCGCCGCTCCTGGGGATGTCGGGCGAATCCCCCTTTGACGCGACGCCGGAGCAAATCGACAAGAAGATCGAAACGCTGTACGGCCCGCAGCAAACCGACGAAGGCGTGGTCTTCCGCGTGCAGGCGCCGGGCGCTCGGCAAGTCCACCTCGCAGCCGACTTCAATAGCTGGATGCCCGAAGCGGTCGAGCTCGAAAACGAAGACGGCAACGGGACGTTTGCCGTCACGCTGCCGCTCGACTCCGGACGCTACCGCTATCGCTACGTGATCGACGGAGAGTGGGTCAACGACCCGCACAACACCTACGTCGAGAGCAACCCGTACGGTGAGTTGAACTCCATCGTGGAAGTCGACTGAAGCACCCCACAGCATACCCCCGATGCTTTCTCGCCGAAGCCGGGCCGTCACAAGGGACGGCCCGGTTTTTCGTATGCCATGTGGAGTCGCGCGGCCGGCTACTGCAAGGGGTTGATCACCAGGCCGGTCGCGAGCTTGGGATAGAAGAACGTGCTCTTCTGCGGCATGAGCTCGCCCGCCCGGCAGACCTCGCGCATGTCGGCCAGCGAGGTGGGAGCCATCTCGATCTGCACGCCGCCCCGGCGACGGGCCTCGTCGCGCCCGGCCGCGGCGTTCTTGATGTAGCGGATCTCCGGCTCGGCGCCGGACGCGTCGGCGGGGCTCACGACCTCATCGAGCAAGTAGCGATGCAGGACGGCGACGTCCAACCGTCGCCATGCGTCGCTTCGATCCGGCTCCAGGCGCGCGAGAATCGCCGGGCCGTCGAGACGCAGTAGGTGGACCTCTTCCGCGTCGCCGGCAAAGACGCGGAACGTCCCCGGCTCGATGGGCTCGTCCGGACCGGCCTCGCTCGGGATCATCTCAATCCCCTCCGCGGCCTGCAGCGACGTGATGGCGTCGCTCGCCTTCAGCCCCAGCAGGAGGCGGTGCGTCGGCAGGATCAGCAGGCCCGGGTCCTCCATCGCGCATAGCACGACGAGCACGAAGTTCGCCGGATGGTCGTCGGGCAGCGAGGCGTTCTCCGCCGCGACCTCATCGCGATACATTAAGGCCGTACCGTACCGATGGTGGCCGTCTGCAATGAAGACGGCCTTGTCGTGCATGGCCGACGCGACGCGGTCGATCGTGTTCGTATCGTCCACCACCCACAGGCGGTTGCCCACGCCGTCCAGCGTCCCTTCGGCCACCGGCGGGCGGTTCGCCACGTCCAGGATTCCGGCCACCTCGTTCGACGCATCCGGATACAGGCCGAAGATCGGCGAGAGGTTGCAGCGCGTCGCCCGCGTCAGCATGAGCCGATCCTCTTTCGGCCCGCCAAAGGTGCGCTCGTGGGGATAGACCGACCCCCGGCCGAACTCCTCCAGGCGCAGCCGCGCGAAGAACATCCGACGCGTCACGGCCCGGCCCGCATGGTCGAAGACCTGGTGGTAGACGTAGACCGACGGCCGCTCCTCTTGAATGAGGATGCCTTCGGACCGCCAGGCCTCCAGCGCTTCGGCGGCGCCGGCATAGGCCTCGAGCGGGCCGGCGAACCCCGGCGGCATGTGCGGCAGATCGAGGGCGACGATGTTGCGTCGGTCTTGCGCGAGCAGGCCGTCGCGTTCTTGCTCGCTCAAGACGTCGTAGGGGGGTGCGAGGAGGGCCGAGATGTCGTGCCCGTCTCGCTGTGAGGCATCGTAGCGTATCCCGCGAAAGGGTCGGATCTCCGCCATGACGTTGTCGGCCTCCGTTCCGAGAGCGTAGCCCACGCGACCGCAACAGCGTATCATCGATCGCATGGAAACGCACGCCGAGCGAGCGACGTCGGAGGAATTCCACGCGGCCCTTCGCGCCGGCTGCGAGGACCTGAAGCTCGACATCAGCGAGGACGAGATCCGGGGGATGGAGCTGCATTACCAGCTCATGCTCGACGCGAACGAGCGCATGAACCTGACGCGGATCACTCATCCCGCCGAGGCGGCCGTCAAGCACTATGCCGACGCCCTCGCCCTGCTCCCTTGGGCCGATGCCGCCCTGCCCGCAGAGGTGAGCGTCCTTGATGTTGGGACGGGCGCAGGATTCCCGGCCGTGCCGTTGGCGATCTGTCGGCCCCGGTGGTCGATCCTGGCCGTGGACAGCACGCGAAAGAAGATCGACTTTCTGGATACGGCCGTTGCGCAGGTGGGGCTGTCGAACGTCGCGACGCGTCACGTCCGAGCCCGCGAGTTGGCGAACGAGCCGGATCGTTTCGATCTGGCCGTGGCCCGTGCCGTCGGCGACCCCCTCGCGTCCATGCGCGAAACTAGGCGAAGCCTTGGCCCGGGCGGCCGGCTGGCGTGCTACGTCACGCCGGCCACGCTGGAAGAACTCGACGCCTCGCACGTTCGCAAGGCGGAGCGACTCGGGTTCGTGGAGATGCAGCGGATCGAGTACACGCTTGGATTGCGAGGCGAGCGCATCGAGCGGGCCCTGGCCGTCTGGCGGCGGATGTGACGCGTTACCACCTCACTGCGTACCGACGGCTTGGCCGCCAATCGGATCGACCGGCCTGGGGACCCGGCTTCGCCAAGGCTACGCCGCGGGAGCCAGACGGGCTCTGAAACATCGCACGGCACCTGTTCGCCGGATCCCAGGTCCCTGCTGTTGCTGTTCCCCAGACCCTAGTACCGTGTTTCACAAGTAGATCGGAAG
>CAZKCX010000430.1:0-6442 GCA_964550865.1 uncultured Planctomycetales bacterium | reverse complement strand
TCGGTCACCGCCCGCAGATTTAGCGATATCGCCGCGATCGGCCCCAGAGATACATCACACCGATCGCCGAGAGCAGGACGGTGGCCGGCTCGGGGATCCGACCGACCCCCAAGCCGCTTCCGGACCAGGCAACATTGTCGATGATCAGACTGTCCGCGAAGCTGGCCTTCGCCAGGTTGAGGATCTCCACGCGACCGATCGTCGGCTCATCGACCACCACGGCGAAGAACGTCTCGTGGTTCTGCTTGCTCTTCTTGTCTTCCCACAACCACGACATGCTGGTACGCCGGCCCAGGAGCTGACCCGCCTCATCGTAAACGCGGATCTGAAGCGAGTGCTCCGGGCCCTGCATACCCACCCCCAGGAAAGCACCGACAGTAGAAACAGGATCGTCGAAGAGAATCGTGAACGGCTCCTCCTCGACGTTGTTGTTGAACTTGGCGTAGACGGCATCGCCGTCCGGCATGTAGCTTCCGTCGTAGCCCGTCAGGTTCTCGACGTACCAACCGCCTTCCGGGTAGACACCCGACGCGTGTCGCCCCCGGCCGCTCCCTGCATTCTCGAAGGTGACGCCGAAGTCAGCAGCGAATTGGTCGGAAAGCAGCGTGCCCTCGTCGAGGTCCGCGAAGGTGATCACGTCCTGCGGCGTTCCGAGGAAACCCTCGTAGGCGTTCCGCAAGCTGTCGAACGTGTCGTATCCGCGGTCCCCTCCGGTTTCGTCAAACCATATGGGCGCCGCCCGGGACACCGATACGATCGCGAGAATCCCCGCGATGCACACGAACTCGGCATGGAGAAACGACCTGCGGAAGCGCATGAGGGGCACCTTTGGGCTCAACTCTTCCCACTGGCCACGCCCCGGCCGTCCGTCACGGCCGACGCATGTGAGAACATCGTCGCCCTGCGGGATGGTGGGGCCCCAGCGTGCCTTGCGGCACGGTCGGGCTCGTCCGACCCCTCAGGACGACGACTCCGAGCTTCCTTCCCCTCCTTGCGGCCAATCCGAGAGGCGATTGTTCCCATGCCTCACAGATGGGCACATGGGTGATATACGATTCGTTCCTCGGGCAGGCAAAAGAACACTCGCATTTCTCGGCTTATCGGTCCTTGGACGTTTGGCGCGGGGTGATCGCCCGGCGGCGGGCGACCGCAGCTTGTCGGCGGGAGAGCGGTGTGATAGCTTGCGCCCGTCTCACAGCGGAGCCGCAACGTCATGCAGATTCGCACATGGATCTCCCTCGTCGTCGGCATCGTGTTGTTCGTCGCCACGGTAATGTGGTCGACGGGGCGGATCCGCCTCCCCGGACCGTTCGCGCGACTACGCCTGGTGACGCCGGAGGCCGCCCGCGAGGCAAACACGCAGACCGACCCCGTTCCCACGGGCGACCGAGGGCGCGAGTTCCGTGAGAACCTCGTTCGCGCCATCCGTGAGGATCGGTTGGTCACGATGACCGTCCATGTCGCCCTCTGCGACAGCCGCATGAGCGTGGTGGACAACCCGGATCTCGGGCGGGGCAACAGCCCGGTGGACAATTTGTATTGGGGGGCGAAGTACGGTCTGGAGCGCTTCTTCGAGAAGCGGCCCCGCTGGCGGCGCCTCCGCAGTGACAGCGGGACCTCCGTGCCGGACATCCTGCGGCGCGTCGTGTTCCTGCGGAGGGTCGAGCCCTCCTCGGATTGGGTCCGGCGCGGCGTGACCGAGCCGTTCGACATCGCCATGCTGGGGGTCGCGTGGACCGGGCGCTCCGCCTCGGATGCGATGCGGGCGACGCTCATGGATGCGCTGGGGCTTCAACCGCCGACCGTCGTCCCGGTGGGAGGCCGACGACTGCGATTCGGCTCCGAGAGCCAGATCGTAGGCTACATGGGATACAACGCCGTCAAGGACGACCCGAGCATCCTTCCCGACCCGACCGAGCCCATGCCCCGACCCGAGGCCCGCGGCGTGTTCTTCCTCTGCCCGGCGAGCGACCAGAATATCGGTCCGGCCCTCAAACGGCTCGACCTGCACGCCATCCTGATGACGACGGATACGCTCACGCCGGAGGCGTACATCCTGTACGGCCTCACCGAGGCGCTGGCCGCCGGTCAGATCGAACACGGCCTCGCCGACAAGGCCGCCGAGCAATACGCTCGCTACAAGCGCATGGATCCGGGGCAGGCGAGGGCGCTCTTCGTCCCCTAAGCCGTCTGCTCCTCTTCGACGGGCTCGTAGTCCGTCCGCTTCTTGACCTGCTCGGGATCGTACCAGTCCTTGACGAATTCGATGAATTGGAACATCTGCAGCAGTTGCTGGACCTGGCCGCGGGACTGGGCGAAGACGTCCGCCGGCACGCGATCGACTTCGACGAACTCCACCACCACCCACTGCTTGCTCACCGGCAGCTCCACCGACGTCACCGGCGCGGAGGGCTGTGTGGTGGCATCCTTCGCGGGCGCCAGCGAGAAGCACGTCTCAATGAACTCGCGGACCTCGGGCTCGTAGCGCTCGGCCACCATTTGCAGCGGGAAGAAGCCGACCTTGCGCTCCTCGACAACCCCGAGCTCCTCGATAGGCCAGACCATCGTCAGCGGCAGGCCGAGCTGCAAGGCGAGCTGGGCCATACTGCGCTTCCGCGCGAAGGGCTCCGGCGTGACGACGGGCTCGTCCCCCAGCTTCTTGGCGAGCTCCTTGTTCGCCTCCACCGCGGCCTCCAACCCTTGCGACTCCGCGGCGGCGAGCAACGTCTTCGCCGCCTTGGCCGCCCGGCGGAGGCCGGCCAACTCGATCAGATCCGCGCGGACCTTCTCCCGCACCTCGTCGATGACCTTCGGCTCATGCGACGGCTCGGCCGCCACGACGCGAAAGGCGTAGTAGTTCCGCCCTCCCTCCATCTGACGAGCTCGCAGGGGTGTATTGAACGGCTCGTAGAGGGCCAACCCCCGATGGAACGCCCCCCGGTCGGGCGGCGTGTAGAGGTTCTCGACGCGCATCGCCAGGCCCGCAAACTCCGTGAGCGTATCCTCGGCCGCGCTTTGTCCCTCGATGACGGCCTTGCCGATCCCCTCGAGTTCCTTCAGATCCCGCTGGGTCAGCCATCGGCCGGGCTTGACGACCCGGAGGACCTCCGGCGACTTCTCGAAACCGTTTTCCGCTCGGACCTTCGCGGCGATCTGGCTGAGGTAGTCCGGGACGTCCACGTTCGGGGGCGTGGGCTTGTAGCCGGTGTTGGGGTCCTGCGTCACCACATACCACGGCTCGAGCATGCGGTTGATGCCCTGACGGACGAGCTTCTCGGCGACGATCGGCGCTTGCTTGCGCCGCATCTCCTCTTCGACCTCCTCCCGGGCCTCGTCGAACGACTTGATCACGGTCTTCGTGGTCGGTTTGGTGGACGTCGTTGTCGTGCTGGCCGTCGTGGCCGGCTTGCTGCTCGGGGCCGTCGCGACCGGGACCTCCTTGGTGAAGCTCTTGCGATTCTCCGACCAGTAGTCACGGGCCTCGTCCCGCAGGATGGGAATCGCCTTCTCGATGGCGTCGACGTCGGCCACCAGGTACTCGACGCGGACGCGGTCCGGCCACTTGTAGCCGTAGCCGTGCTCGCCCTCGCCCGGCGGAATGCTCTTGTACTTGTGGAAGTGCTCCTCCATGGCCTGCGTGCTGACCTCCTGCTCTGGGTCGGCAAAGTCCTTCGCCCGCAGGACGGCCATACGCACCGTGACCCGTTCGCGCGTGTCTCGCACGAAATGGGCGACCTTCGGCGCGGAGACCGCCACGCCGGATGCGGCCATCTCGCTGACCTTGCGAATGCGGATGTAGTCCCCCAGGCACTGCTTGATCTGCTGGATCGAGATGCCGCGTGAATCGCGGATGTTCTCCAGGGCCTTGCCCGGAATGCGCGACAATGTGATGAACCGGTCGATCTCGCGGGTGGGGATCTGGATGCCGGTCCGCTCGGCCTCCCTGTCGAGGAGATACCACGTCAGGTTGTCGATCGGATCGATGGGAAGGTCGAATCGTCCCATGGACCAGGGGCGATTCCAGGGAACGCCGATGCGCTGGAGGACATCGGTCCGTACGGCCGCCATCCCGAGCGCCCTTCGGTCGAACTCCTCGCCGAAGGCCTTGCCCGCGATCTCATCGCTCGTGTCCGGCCGGAACATCTCCTCCAGCGCCGACGAGCCCAACCACACCACCAAGAGGCCCGAGGCGAAGATCGCCAGGAGCTTCTTGTTGTGCTTCCGCATGAATTTGATCATCAGGTCCGACTCCAACCGTTGTCCGACGGAATTGAGAGATCCAAGCCCCACAGCATATCCGGTTTGCCGCTCCGGCTGCAAGTCGCACGACGCCGTGGTTGACGCATCAAAGAAATCGACGAAGATCTGGGCGTGTCGGGTGCCTTCTAACGCACCCTTCCGTACCTCTGGTGCAGCGATTCCCGTATCCGCGGCGCGGGGCCGTGTGTGCTGCGGGATCAGATCGACATTCGGAGAGGCAATTTCATGCGAAGCAGACAGTTTCGAATCGGCGGAGGGATCGTGCTCGTCCTGGCGGCGACGGTCATGCTCTCATATGGTTGTGCGTCGACGCCGGCCGCGACATCGGCGGTGTTCGCCCCGGACGACGTGACGTGGGAGGACCTCGGCAACGGCACGAAGCGAAAGGCCTGGTTCAACGATACGATGACGGTGGCGTTGTTCGAGATCGTCGGCGGCGACAAGCGGCCCACCCCGCCCAAGCACCATCACCCGCACGAGCAGATCGGCTACGTCATCGAGGGCCGTGCGCTCGTGACGCTGGGCGACAAGACCGAGGAGATCGTCCCCGGCGGCGTGTACATCGTGACGGCCAACGTCCCGCACACCGTCAAGCCGCTGACGCACCGCCTCCTCCTGGTCGAGTCGTTCACGCCCACGCGCGAGGACTTCCGGCGAGAAGAGAAGTGAAACACGTCGTCAGAGGATCGGCAGGCTGCGGGTTCGCGTGCGGTCCGGATCCACAACTACGATGGCGCCCTCTTCCAGTTCCGCTTGGTGTTCCGTCAGCACGTCCATAAGGCGTTGGTTGAGCGCGTCTGTCGTGAAGGACTCCAACCGGAATAGCACGATCGATGGATGGGAAAAGCGCTGAAGTGCGAGGATACGCGAGAAATCGAGGTCGAAGGTAATCACGACGCGCCCTTCGGAAGCTGCCTTCTCCACGATCAAGCGGTCGTGCAGTTTCTCGAGTCGTTCCTCGCGCAGATGCACAGCCTCATGGCCGTGCGTCCGCAAGAACGCGGCCGTCCGCAGCGAAAGACCCATGTCGAGGAGGAGACGCATCTAGCTTGCCTTCATGACGACGCGCTCGTCGGCAAGGAGGGCGGCGTAGTGCATGCACTGATCGATGTCGGCGTTCTCCAGATCTGGGTAGTCGGCGAGGATCTGTTCGCGGGTCATGCCGCCGGCCAGCATCTTCAGCACGACGCTGACGGGGATGCGCATTCCGCGGATGCAGGGCCTGCCCCCCATGATGTTGTCATCAAACGTAATGCGATCGAGGTTCATCGGCGGATCTCCGAATCGACAGACTCCAGTATACCCCTTCGCGAGATAGGCCAGAAGCATCCGGTCGATGGAATCCGTTGCCACGCTCGGCTTCGAAGCCCTCAAGGGGATGCCGGTGGAGCCGGCTTGTCGTCCGACTCCGCGCCGCACTCCGGGCACACGCCGGTGACGTTGCCCGTCAGGTCGTAGCCGCATTTCGCACACTGCCCGCGAGGAAAGGGGCGGTCGCGATACCACAGAACGGCCGTGGGCATTGCTAGCAACGCGAGTGGCAGCCACAGAGGCAGGATGAAATAGGATTGCAGCAGCCGCTTGCCCCTGCTATCGACATATCCATGCTCCTTCGTGCTCATGCGGGTCCACAAGTATCGCCTGTTCGGCAACTCGAGGGCGTGTGAGCCGAACCGAAGTCCCGGAGCGGGTGGAGAGACTACGCCAGGCCGGCCCCACCAGGGTCGGGGTTCTGTCGCCCTGGCGTTGCTGGCCCATTCCACTTGAAGGGTTCCTCTCTTCAGACTGATTTCGTCTCGCCAGCTACTGCGGCAGACGTACCACAACGTCCATTTCAGCGATAGTGCGAACAGCAGGAACGCCAGCAGGGAGACAACCGTCCCGGCCCACTTCACGACCCGCCATCTGCGGCTCAATCGTCGCATGGGATCATTGGATCCGGTGGCGCGATTCCGGTCCGTTCTCGCGATCACGGCCGAGGGCGGCCGTGCCACACAAACTCACGGGCAATCCGGCTTCGCCCATCGACGAGCTCCCTTCGGGTATGGGCCTCAGGGTCGAAGACAGGGCCACGCCGTGACAAGGATGACCGTGATACAGAAACCCACGGGCAAGATGCCCGTGCTACGGGGGCGGACGAGTTACGGCCCGCGCGTGCTACGAAGGCGGAAGCGCCGCTGTG
>CAZKCX010000429.1:0-6458 GCA_964550865.1 uncultured Planctomycetales bacterium | reverse complement strand
GCGGCGCGGGCGCGCGATTGCGGCGTGGTCGCTTACTCGGCGCTTAAGTACGGACTGCTCATCCGTGATCACGATGGCTTGCCCGCGCGAACACGCATCCCCACGCCGGCGGAGTGCTATCGATTCCTGCTGAGCCATCCGGCCGTTCACGTGGCCTGGGTGGGTGCGCGGACGATCGAGGAAGTCGAGCAGAACCTTCGCGTCGTCCGGCCGTTTCGGCGGTTGCCGAGGCCGATGGAGAGACGGCTCCGCTCATTCGGTGCGTTCGTGCATGATGCCCTTCCCGCCCAACCGAAGCGCTCGCGCCGTTCGCATCGATAGTGGGCAGAGCCTTGGATCTGGGCCGTCCCAAACCGATATGCCCGAGCCGCGGCATTCATGCCGCGCGGGGCTTCCGCGCCGAATGAATCCGCCGGCTCGACGTAGCTCGCCACAAGCGGCTCGGGCAGCGGGCGTCACGAGCAGCTCGACTCGCGCTCGCCACAAGTGCAAAACAGCTTCGCATCTGACATAATGAACGCGAGCCCACTGAGGACGCCTCCATGCCGCGACCCACGGCGAAGGCCTGGCTGGACGGTCTCTACGACCGGTACAACCGCCGGGAGTACGTCCATCCCGATCCACTGGAATTCGTCTACTGCTACGACGACCCCATCGACCGCGAGGTCGTCGCGCTGGTCGCCGGGGCGCTCGCGTATGGTCGCGTCGCCCAGATCCTGCGGAGCGTATCCAACGCGCTGGGGAGGATGGGCACGGAGCCCGGCCGGTTCCTCGCGCGGGCAACAGCGGACGACCTGTCCGACGTCTTCGCCGATTTCAAACACCGGTTCACGACCGGAGACGACCTGGCCAGGATGCTCGTCGGCGCCAAGCAGGCGATCGACGAGCACGGATCGCTCGGCGCGTGCCTCTGCGCCTGCCAGGTTCCGGGTGACGACACGCTCTTGCCCTCGCTGGACCGCTTCGTGGCCAAGCTCAACGTCGCCCGCAACGGCGGGGGCTTCAGTCTGCTGCCCGCGCCGTCGTCGGGCAGCGCGTGCAAACGGCTTCATCTCCTGCTGCGGTGGATGGTCCGCCGGGACGACGTCGACCCCGGCGGATGGGAGGGCATCGATCCGCGATGCCTGCTCGTCCCGTTGGACACGCACATGCACACGATCTGCCGGCGGATCGGCCTGACTCGCCGCAAACAGGCAGACTGGCGCACGGCCATGGAGATCACGCGAGGCTTTGCCGTTATCGCCCCTGAGGATCCCGTACGATACGATTTTGCCCTGACGCGCCTGGGCATCAGGGAAGAAATCGACCGCGCCGAAGCTCTAAAGACGTGGGGTGTAGGGTAGAGGTGCGTTCCGATGGAGTTCGCGTGGGACATTCTGTTGGGCTTTTGGATCACGCTGGGCCAGATGGCGCCTTATCTCCTGTTCGGTTTCCTCTTCGCGGGCATCCTTTCGGTTCTGATCTCGCCGCAGACCGTCGAGCGACACCTGGGTAGCTCCGGAATGGGGGCGGTGCTGAAGGCGGCTGTCTTCGGCATCCCGCTTCCGCTGTGCTCCTGCGGTGTGATCCCCGTGTCGGCCTCGCTTCGAAACCACGGCGCGAGCCGATCGGCCACCACATCGTTCCTGATCTCCACGCCCCAAACGGGCGTCAACAGCATCATCGTGACGTATAGCCTGTTGGGGCCGGTCTTCGCGGTCTTTCGGCCGTTGGCCTCTCTGGTGAACGGAGTAATCGGCGGGCTGCTTGTCGCGTTGCTCGAACCCAAGGAGGAGCTCGTCCGCGCTACGGGCGATCGCTGCGCCGAGGAATGCTGCGCGGGCGACGAACGGCACAGCCGGCCCGTTCGCGCGATTCGATACGGCTTCCTCTCCCTACCGAGAGATATCGGGACGTCGCTGCTGGTCGGCCTGGCGATCGCCGGCGTGATCGCCGCGCTCGTCCCCGAGGACTACTTTGCGGCGCTCCTGGGTGTTGGCATCGTGGGAATGATCGTCATGATGGCCGCGAGCATCCCTTTGTACGTCTGTGCCACCGCCTCCGTGCCGATCGCCGCGGCGTTCCTGGCCAAGGGTGTCTCGCCGGGCGCGGTGTTGGTCTTCTTGATGACCGGTCCGGCGACAAACGCCGCGACCGTCTCGACGATTTGGAAGGTACTCGGCCGGCGAACGACGTTTGTCTATCTCGGGACGATGGCCCTCACAGCGATCGGCTCGGGCTTCCTGCTGAACGCCATTCTCTCCTTGGAAGGCATCTCTGCCATCGAGCACATGCACGAGGAGGCGCCGGGATGGTTCGGCAACGTCTCGGCGATCGTGTTGCTGGGCATCCTGGCATTCGCCCTGATCGAGCCCAGGATTCGCGGCATGCAGGAGGAGCCGACCGAATCGACCGAGCGGTCGACCGAATCGGCCGACGGGAAGGAAACGACGGAACTCGCCATCAGCGGGATGAGCTGCAACCACTGCGTACAGAGTGTTGAGCGGGCCCTTCGCGAGTGCCCGGGCGTCGACTCGGCGGAGGTGGAGCTAGCGTCCGGACGGGCGCGGGTTCGGGGGCGCTCGCTTGATCGACGGTCGCTGAGCCGGGCGGTTCGGCAGCTTGGCTTCGGCGCGGAGACGACATCGGCGTAGGTTACGGATTTACGTGGCTGCGAGAGCAAACAGGAGAGATCCATGTCCGGACGATGTCCCAGAGAAGACCCGCTGGAGAAAGTCAAACCCGACCAGGCCTTCGAGGTCCCCTGCCCGGAGTGCGGCGCGGAGGTCGAGTTCATGGCGCGGGAAGACCAGGTCCGCTGCCCCAACTGCGGCAACATGGTACCCAATCCGCGGCAGGCGGCCGGTCCTGGACAGTCCAG
The DNA here is from genome assembly GCA_964550865.1 of uncultured Planctomycetales bacterium. Taxonomy (GTDB): domain Bacteria; phylum Planctomycetota; class Phycisphaerae; order UBA1845; family JAFGLZ01; genus JAFGLZ01. Next base: position 3,598 of record CAZKCX010000429.1, on the reverse strand, counting down.
GGCGTAGCGCGGCGCCCGAGAGGATCCGCGGTGCTGCCTTGTCGGCGCGTCGCAAGCGTCGCGTACGCCGAAGCGTTCTGACGCAAGACGGTGGCCGCATGATCGTCGCATTCGACCGCGCTTCATCTACGGATAGGCGATCGCATCACGCGTATCGCACATAGGTCCATAACGATGAGCCCATCGCAAGACAACGACAACCAGGCCGAGTCGCAACTCGTGGCCGCTGATCCGAGGGATCCGTCCGACATGGTCGCCTATGCCCAAGGGGCGATCGTCAGTCGCGAGATCCTCAAGAACAGCGCCGGTACGCTGACCCTCTTTGCGTTTGACAGCGGTCAATCCTTGAGCGAACATCAGGTGCCTTTCGATGCGGTCGTGCAGGTCTTGGATGGCCAGGTGGAGTTGACGATCGGGGGCAGGGCCATCATTGCCGAAGCGGGGCAGCTTGTCTTGATGCCGGCCAACGTTCCGCATGCCGTTCGGGCGACACAACGATTCAAGATGCTTCTGACGATGCTCAAGGCCGGTTCGTCCCAGTAATCTTCACGGAAAAGTCAATTGCCGGCTCGCGTCGGCGGAGAGGAAGCCATCCGGGGACAGACCCGAAAGTATGGTAAACCCTGACTGGATTTTCTGAGGGATCCAAGGAGAGACGTATGCTCAAAGACGGTGAGAAGGGAGCGATTTCACAACGTGACAAGCAGACCTACGCGATCGCCCCTCATTTGCCCTGTGGGGTCGTGACGCCCGGGACGCTACGGACCATCGCCGACGTGGCGGAGAAGTACGAATGCAAGGCGTTGAAGCTGACCAGCGCGGCCCGGATCGCCATCGTCGGGCTGAAAGAGGAAGACCTCGACGCGGCGTGGACGGATCTCGGGATTCAACCGGGCGCGGCCGTCGGTCTGTGTGTGCGGAGCGTCAAGGCCTGCCCGGGCACGACGTTCTGCAAGCTGGGCCAGCAGGACAGCCTCGGGCTTGGCATGAAGCTCGACCAACGCTACCACGGCATGGAGCTGCCGAGCAAGTTTAAGATCGGCGTGAGCGGTTGCATGAACCAGTGCGCCGAGACGTGCATCAAAGACCTCGGGCTGATCGGCAAGAAGAAGGGCTGGACCGTGATGGTCGGCGGCTCCGGCGGGGCCAAACCGCACCTGGCGCAGGAACTCACCGACGAGGTGAGTGACGAGGAAGTCCTGGGTGTCGTCGATCGGGTCATCGAATTCTACAAGAAGCATGCGACGAAGCGCGAGCGGCTGTGGAAGACCATCGAACGCGTGGGACTCGACACGATGCGCAAGGAGGTCATGGGCACCTGAATGACGGCGCATGCTTGCCCGGGGGCCAAGCTCGAGCGCGCTGCCGCTGCTGTGTCCGCAGCGCGAACGGGCTAGAGGGCCATGAGGAGCCATGCGCACAGAGCGGTGCCACCCGGCAAGCCCGTCGTCTGGCGCCGCCTACACTCTGGATTCGTTCACGCGGGGACAGTGGCGCCGGAGATATCTTCGGCCTGCGGGCATTCACAAGCGCAGTACGAACTGCCGGCGGAGAGCGGGTAAGCCGCCCGCATCCAAGGCAAGGTCCAGAAGGACAGGACGAGCCGAAACGCAAGCGGTACCGAACAGGAGACACGCATGTCTACGAAGGAGCTTCAGGAGAAGGTCGTTGCGACGATGGAGAGATGGCAGAAGGTCGAGAACGCCTCGGTGGCCTCCACAGGCCGCATCATCGCCAGGACGAGCAACCCGGTCGTGCGGCTCGTCATGGAGATTATCCAGGCCGACTCACAGATGCACCATCGGGTGCAGGGGCTGATCGCCCAGACGATCCAACAGCAGATGACGCTCAATCCCGACGAGCTGGAGGATGTCTGGGACGAGATCGAGAACCACATCAAGATCGAAAAGCAGACGATCGAGCTGGCCAAAGAGCTCTCGGAAGCCATCAAAGGTAAGAAGATGGTCGTCCCCGAGTACCTGCTCCAGTACCTTGCCCGGGACGAGGAAAAGCACGAGTCGCTTCTGGAGCAGCTCGAGGGCATCAAGAAGGGCATGTATCCCTACGGGTAGGCCTTCGTGCCGTCGAACGCCATCCGGCACAGAGTTGTTGTTCCAATCGGGATTTGGCGGGCTGTGAACCCCAATGACCGCGCGGGCGCGGCGCGCCCGTCGCACGGGTACGAAAGGAGTTGAATCATGGACAATCCAACGAGGCGTGACGTGTTCAAGATGGCCGGGGCCTCCGCGGCCGGCGCTGCCGCCGTGAGCTGGCCCGGGGCGAATGCCATGGGCATGGTGCTCGGGGCCTGCAAGGAGTACGCCTTGCCTCCGCTGCCGTATGCCTATGACGCGCTGGAGCCGGCCCTGGACGAGAAGACGCTCCGGATCCATCACGACAAGCATCACGCAGGGTATGTGAAGGGCCTCAACGCGACGCTCGCCAAGCTCGACTTGGCGCGAAAGCAAGGGGACTATGCGTCCATCCAGGCGCTCTCCCGCGCGCTGGCCTTCCACGGATCCGGCCACGTGTTTCACGCCCTCTACTGGGAAAACCTCGCGCCGGACCCGCCGGAGCCCTCCGAGCCGCTCACCGGCGCGATCAAGCACTACTTCGGCGGCATCGAGCCGATGAAGGCCCAGCTGATGGCCGCGACCGCCAAGGTCGCCGGCAGCGGTTGGGGCGTGCTCGCGTTCGAGCCGGTCGGCAATCGGCTGCTCATCTTCCAGATCGAGAAGCACGAGAACCAGATGTTCTGCGGGGCGATCCCGCTCCTGCTGATCGACGTCTGGGAGCACGCCTACTACCTCAAGTACCAGAACAATCGCGGGGACTACATCAAGGCCATCATGACCAAGATCAACTGGCAGGTCGTCGGCGAACGATACATGGCGGCCAAGAAGCTGGTCACCGGCTGAGCCGGCAGGTTGTGAAGACACCAGGCCCGCGGTTCTGCGGCGGGCAACAAGGAGACGATGCGATGGCAGCACGGAATCAATGCTTCAAGTGTGCGGGCGGCGAGTTGGTGGCCGAGGTGGTCTTCGACGGCGAAGGCGACCTGCAATGCGGCGGTGAGGCGATGAAGGAGCTCGCCGAGAATACCGTCGACGCCGCACGAGAGAAACACGTGCCGGTAATCGAGAAGGTCGACGGCGGCTTCAAGGTCAAGGTCGGCGACGTCCCCCATCCCATGGACCCAGACCACTGGATCGTCTGGATCGAGGTCATGGCCGACGGCAAGCAGTATCGCCAGTTTCTCAACCCCGGCGACGATCCGGAGGCCACCTTCCCGATCGAGGCCGACTCGATCACCGCGCGGGAGTACTGCAACAAGCACGGCCTGTGGAAGGCCTAAGCAGAAAGAGCGCCCGGTATGGCACGGCCGCCCCCGGCCGTGCGGGGTGACATTCCCCAGCCGAGGGCGGCTAGGCCACATCGGCTTCAGCCGAGGGCCCTCAGCCGAGGGCAGCTTAGGCCACATCGGCCCCAACCCACGGCGGCTGGGCCACATCGGGCGGAAGCATGCAACTGGTCGGCGATTCCCGGAGGCCGCGTAGCTGTGTCGGTGGATCTCCGGTCTGAGCTTCTCGGGAAGGAG
>CAZKCX010000428.1:0-6462 GCA_964550865.1 uncultured Planctomycetales bacterium | reverse complement strand
AGAGGTGGGCCACCCATCGGCTGGACGCCCATCGAATGAGTTGCGACACAACACTCGATCGACTTTCTCCATGCGGGCCGCCGCCCGGCGAGCCCTTCCACAACGGCGCAGGCGTCGTTCGGCCGTTGCCGCGCCGTCGAACCGGGCATTGTACGAGTGGAAGAGGCCGACGTCCACGGCTTGACCGCCGCGCATGAAGCGGCATAGCCTGCCTCGGCAGGAGGTGTTCGATGATGGGCCTGATCACGTGCCTGTGCATCTCGTGTGTGGCCGGCATGCCTACGAGTGTGCCCGGCAAGAACCTCCTCACCAACGGGGGCTTCGAACAACTCCTCGGCAAGAACGGCCAACCTCCCGGTTGTCGCGTCAGCCCCGTGGACGCCAGGACCCCGGCTCGTGGGCGGTTTGCGCTCGTCGGGGATGCTCGAACCGGATCCCAGGCCCTCCGAATCATCCGCACCAACGTTCACCGTGGTTACGGACTGACCGTGCATATCCCGACCCTCCGCGCCGAAGATGAACCGCGCCGTTTTTTGGCCGTCTGTTGGGTCAAGGTCATCGGCAAACCGGGGCGTGGCCAGGCACCGAGCCTCCAGTGGCAGGCCTTCACGCCGGACTGGACCGGCGCTTGTCACCTCGTGCGCGTGTCCGAGGCCAATCCCTACGCCGAGGGGTGGGCCAAACACGCCGTGCTGCTCGAGCTCCGTGCCGACACCACGCTCAAGCATTTCCGCTACCTCGTGGAGGTCGCGCGACCGAACCACGGCGTTCTCATCGACGACGTCGGCTTCTACGAGGTCACGCGGTGGCCGCAATCCGCGATCGACGAGCTGATGCGGCACGAGCACGAGCAGGCGATCGATCCGCCGACGGACGCTCGACCGCCGCGCAAGGGAAACCTCCTCGAGAACAGCAGCTTCGAGCTGGGCCTGTCCCGAGGCTGGAGCATCTTGGGCATCTTGCCCGAGCAGCAGCGGCACGCGGTGACGAACGCGAGGGCCAAACATGGCGACAGGGCAATGCAGCTGGTCCACCCCGGAAGGGGCAGGGCGATGCTCACGTACAAGTTCGTTCCCGTGCGGGTGCCCCGGTCGCACACGCTATCGGCATGGGCGTGGGCCGATCGCCCCGGCGCGAGGGTGACCGTCCGCTTCGAGAACGGGTATGTGCCACGCGGGGGCCATCCGCACAATCAGCGAACCACGGCGAAACTCGCCGCCGGCCAATGGCAGCGGATCTCCGTGACGGGACCGACGCAGGCCGGTCCTGCAAGCGCCTATGCCATCAAGGTGTCCGCCCACGCGCCGAAGGACGGGACCGTCCTTCTTGACGCCGTCCAGTTCGAGGAAGGGACTCTCACGGAGTACCAACCTGCCCGGTCCGTGGAAGCGGCCCTCTGGCCGACGGCCCCGGCGGGTTTGAGCCACTGGGGTGAGCCGGTCCGCTATGTGGTCGGTTTGTACAACGACGGCGCGACGCAGACGACCGCCGCCCTCGGCATCACCACGCACGACTTCTGGGACCGCAAGGTGGGCGATGAGAGGATCGGTCCTCGCGGCTTCCCGCCGGGGCTGACGCGCATCGAGCGGTCCCATCCGCCCGAGGTTCGTGGCAGTCAACGTGTCCGCCTCTGGCTGCGGCCGCGCGAGAGCCCCGAGGACGAGATCACCCTGACGGTCGTGCCGAAACCCCGTTATGGCGGACGTCATCCCGCGTCTCGGTTCGGACAGCACGTTCGTCTGGAGCCCTGGCAACTCGGGATCGCCAAGCGACTCGGGGCCTGCTGGAATCGCTTGCACGACGTCGAGCATTGCGTGTCCTGGGACGATACCGAACCGGAGCCGGGGAAGTGGGTTTGGGCGGATGAGAAGATTCGCCATGCCCACGAGGCGGGCATCGAGATCCTGGGGGTCTTCGGCCGGTGTCCGGCCTGGGCGAGCAGTACCGGCAAGGCGGGATGGCACTATCCGAAGGACCTTGAGGCCTGGGGGCGATATGTCGAGAAGACCGCCCGTCACTATCGCGGCAAGATCGATGTGTGGGAGATCTGGAACGAGCCCTGGCATCATGGCTTCGGCATCGGCGACGGCACGAAGTACGCGAGGCTCGCCAAGATCGCCTATACGGCCGCCAAGCGCGGGAATCCGGACTCCACCGTCATCGGCATGTGCACGCATGAGTTGATGTTGGCCTTCAACCGGGCAGCCGTCGCCGCCGGAGCGCTGGCCCATTCCGATAGCATCAGCTTTCACACCTATTCGGGCACCGGGGTAGATGCGTACGGTCGGGCGCGAGCGATCTTCGCGATGTTCGATCCCGATCGGACCGGCAAGCCGATCTGGATGACCGAGGGGCTGGGCGGCTACACATTCACCTGGCATTCGCTGCTCGTCGACGCCGTGGACGATCCGTATTCACGCCGCCCGGGGGCGCCCAAGTTCACCGCCGAGCGGGCTGCTCGGGTCGGGGCGATCTCCCTGGCCGGCATCCTAGCGGCGGGTGCCGAGAAGGCCTTCTGGTACTGGTCGCCGTGGGAGAACGTGAGCAGCATCCGCCCGGACCGCTATACCTGGTTCGAGTACGACGGCCAGCTCAAGCCGCATGCGGCCGCCTACGCCGTAAGCGCACATTTCCTCGACGGAAGTCGTCCTGTTCGGCGGTGCGGAGTAGGCTCTTCGGTGTTCTGCGCGTTCGCGCGAGGCAGCGAATTCACCGCCGTATGCTGGTCGGAAACCGAAAAGCCCCTTCCTCATCGGGATATCTTTGAGGAAATCCGCGGATTGGGCGACATAGCAGCGTATGATCTCATGGGTAATCGGCTTACAACTTGCGACGACGGGCTGGTACCAGGACGGCTGTTAATTTATTTTTATGGTCCGAAACAGCCTATACGTAAATTCCTATCGCGGCTGATCGAAAACGGCCGAACAAAAACCTGATCTCTGCATACAGAAAAACCTGCCATAAAACTCGGCAATATGTAGATTTGTGGCCTTCCCAACTCCGAATTCGCGGGAGGGGGCCGTTATAAATCCGGACCCTTCCGCGAGTGGAAAGACGCCACAACGTGCTGTATATTGCAATCGGAACGGGGGGTACGTTGTAAGGGTGTGCTGCCAGGCACGCCAGGGCCTTCGCTGATTGGAGCACGGCGAGAGGACCCGTCGGGAGACCTGATCTCCCTGGATTGCGCTGTAGGATCCGTCGGACCACGCGAGGGGAGCTGCCCCATTCGCCCGACGGAACACCGACCGGAAAACAGGCATCAGTGGTTGATCAACGGGTGGGATCAAGCCGGTTTCGGTCATGACCATGCTTTCGTTGTCTCTGCGGCGCGACAGGGAGGTCGAAGTGAGGAAAGCGCTATGCTGAATCCGATTGACGCGCCTGTTCGAAGGAAGACACGACGCGGACCGATTGGCCGGGGACGAGGCCATCGCCCCGCAGCGGGGCTGCGCAGGGAGAGGACCCATGACGCCCCGACGTGGCGAGAGGAGTTGAAGCAGAGCATCTGCACTGTGGATCAGCTCAAGGAGTACGTTCCCGTCCCACCGGAAGAGGAGAAGGTCCTCGGAAAGCTCCTCGAGCGGCATCCGATGCGGATCCCGCGATACTACGCCTCGCTCATCAACTGGGACGATCCGGCCGACCCGCTCCGACGCATGGCGGTTGTCTCGACCGACGAGTTGAGCCAGGCCGGCTCGTACGACACGAGCGGCGAGCGGGCCAACACCAAGATGCCGGGCCTCCAGCACAAGTACGCCCAGACGGCCCTCATTCTCAGTACGAACCGTTGCGCCCTGTACTGTCGCCACTGTTTCCGAAAGCGCTTGGTCGGGCTGAAGACGAGGGAGATTCTCAGTCGCTTCGGCGATGCCGTCGAGTACATCCGGCAGCACAAGGAGATCAACAACGTGCTCATCAGCGGTGGCGATCCGCTGATCCTCTCGACCAAGGTCCTCCGCGAGTTTCTCCGGATGCTCTACCCGATCGAGCACGTGAGGTTCATTCGCTTCGGGAGCCGCACGCCGGTGGTCTTCCCGCAGCGCATCCTTGCCGACCGCTCGCTGCGCCGGCTGTTCCGCAGCTACAGCTCCAAGCACAAGCGGCTGTTTCTGGTCACGCAGTTCAACCATCCGCGTGAGCTCACCGAGGACGCCGCGACCGCCGTAGACGCCTTCATGAACTGCGGCATGGCCGTCAGCAACCAGTCGGTCCTGATGAGGGGCGTGAACGACGACCCGAAGGTGCTCGCCGCGCTGCTGAACAACCTTGTCGGCATCGGCGTCAATCCGTACTACGTCTTTCAGTGCCGGCCGGTCAAGCGTGTGCAGCACGGCTTCCAGGTTCCTCTCCGTCGCGGCGTGGACATCATCGAGAAGACGCGAAGGAAGCTCAACGGGCACAGCAAGCGCTTCCGCTATGCAATGAGCCACCGAACGGGCAAGGTCGAGATCGTCGGCATCATGGGCGACGAGATCTACTTCAAGTATCACCAGGCCAAGAGTCCGCGCAACGCCAACAAATTCTTCAAACGCAAGCTCAAGCCGCGCGCCGGCTGGTTGGATGAGCTCAAGGAATAGCGGACGGGCGCTCTACAGCTCCGTGACATCCTCGTGGATGTGGATGTCGCGCCTGGCCAGCTCGGCGAAGACCTCCTCCGGATCGAATGCCGACTCGGGATAGATCGTGCCGGATCCTCTGGCCTTGTCGGCCAGGATGAGCTGCGCGCCGATCGACATCGGAATGCCGACGGAGCGCGTATACGCCCGATCTAGACGCCAGTGCAACAGACCAGTATACGTGTTGACCCGCGGGCGCAGGAGAACGGGGGCCGATTTGTTTCGGGAGGCCAGTAGCCATGCGTAATCGATCCATCGAATTCTCAAGAATGATCGGCACTCTGGCGATCGTCGTCGGGTTGCTGGTTTGCACGGCAGGGGCAGCGGAGATCCCCTCGGCGCCCGCCGGGACGTTCTCGGTCGTCGCCCTTCCCGACACGCAGGCGTATTCGGCGAACCAGCCCGATGCTTTCTACGCCGAAATGCAGTGGATCCTCGCCAACCGGAAGGCCCAGCGAATTGTCTTCGTCTCGCACCTGGGAGACATCGTCGACAAGAACGTTCCCGTCCAGTGGGAGGTGGCAAAGCGGGCCATGAGCATGTTAGACGGCAGGGTTCCGTACGGCCTGTGCGTGGGGAATCACGATATGGCGTGCGCGGAAGGAGATGCTTCGCTGTTTTCAACGTACTTTCCGGCGAAGCATTTCGAGGGACGCCCATGGTACGTGGGGCAGATCAAGAACAATGTCAATAGTGCCCAGACGTTCGAGGCCGAGGGGCTCAAGTTCGTCGTCGTGCACGTCGAGTGCAACGCGCCGGACGATGTCTTGGCCTGGGTTGACAAGGTCCTCACGGCGCATGCGAATCGGCGGGCCATCGTCACGACGCATATGCTCCTGGGGCCGTTGGAGCGCCCCAAGACGAAGGAGGGCTGGTATGAAGATCCCAAGGGCTTCATGCGATGGCACAAGTGCCATGGGCCGCGAGGCAACTCACCCGAGCAGCTCTGGGAGAAATGCTTCCGCCGCCACAAAAACGTGTTTCTGATTCTTGGCGGTGACCAGAGTCGGACGCAGAGCATGCATCTTGAGCTGACCGGCAAGCACGGCAACTGCGTGCATGTCTGCATGTCCGACTATCGGGAAGGGTACTTCCGGATCTATCGCTTCCTACCAGAGCAGAATCAGATCCGTGTCATGACCTACAGCGCCATCAAGCGGGCGCTCTGTCCGGGCAGCAAGATCGTTGGCGATCCGGCCAAACACCAGTTCGTGCTTTCCTACCGAATGACATCCGGCGAGTGAGAACACGACAGGCGAAACGAGGCGTTTGACTCTTCGGGACCCGAACCGCGCGGGCGTACTCTTGCTTGCATCGTTTTGGGGTCCCATGTTGGCTTACGTCCACTGCTGTCTTCCGCTTCGTTGATGTCCCCCTCGCGTTGCGGCCATCCTACTGGAATCACCGGGCCGACCATAGCACTGAGGGGCCGGTGGCTGCGCACTCGACAGGAGGCGAGCACGGGCGGGGCACCCCCGGTGAGGTATCGGACCCAGGAAAAAACTTGGGGAAATCCCCTCATAACGGTTAGGGACAATGGCCGCGCGCCTTAATCACGTGAATCCGGAGGGTATGGCTTTGATTTCACCTACGCCCTCGGCGTCGAGTTCCAATCGGCACGGTGGGAGTTGGCTTGTGCTCCCGCGGGAGGCCATGCTATCGGACTGCCTCAAGTCGGCCTTTGGCCCGTCCGAATCGGCCCTGTGTCGCTGAAAAATGCGTTTAGGTAAATGAATTAGGATAGACGCCCCCCTCAGAATACGGGCCTCACACACTCGGAGCCGGCTGGGGACCAGGGAATCTGACGGTAAGGGCACGTTTGAGCTGCCGGAAGACGCAT
>CAZKCX010000427.1:0-6477 GCA_964550865.1 uncultured Planctomycetales bacterium | reverse complement strand
CCAGCAGGCGGATCATCGCGCGGCGGTCGAGCGGGCCCTGGATGCGATGACCCAAAACGCGCACGAACCGAACCACGTCGCTCGACGACTCCGACGGCGGATCGGGGTGAATCCTGCGCAGATAGGGTACGCCGCAGCGGTCAAAAAGCCTCGCGACCGCCTCGTTCGCCTCCACCATGAACATCTCGATGATCGTGTGCGAAAAGCTCGTGTCGGCAGGGTGGGCGTCGATCACGCGGCCGTTGTCGTCCAGCTCCAGCTCGATCTCCGGGATGTCCAGGACGATCATGCCGTCGTCGAGACGCCGCCGACGGATCGTCCGCGCCAGCTGCTCCATATCCTTCAGGAGCTTGACGACGACCTTGGGGTAGCCACCCGTCTTGCCGTCGAGGATCTGCGTTGCCTGGTCGTAGGTCAGCCTTCGGGTCGAGCGGATCACGCTGTTGGCGAACCGCGTGGAAACGACGTCGCCGTCGGCGCTGTAGAGGATGTACGCGCTCTTGACCAGACGCGGCTCGTCCTGCTGCAGGCTGCACACGCCGTTGCTGAGCGTCTCGGGCAGCATGGGAACGACGTATTGCGGCAGATAGGTGCTGTTGCCGCGAAGCCTCGCCTCTTCGTCGAGTTGGGATCCCTCTCGCACAAACGTCGAGACGTCGGCGATGTGCACGCCGAGCTCCCATCGGCCTCGGGCGGCGCGTCGCAGCGAGATGGCGTCGTCGAAGTCCCGCGCGTCGTCCGGATCGATGGTGATGATGACCTCGTCGCGAAGATCGTCGCGCCGAGCAAGCTCGGCCTCGACGTCGAAGTCCGCGATGACCTGCCGCGCCTCGTCTCGGACCTCCTGCGGGAACTCGTCGGGGATGTGATACTGCCGGATGATGCTGCGGACATCCACGCCCGGTTCGTCCCGTCGGCCGAGCCGCTCGATGATGACGCCCTTCGCGCGGCGATCCGCCGACGGGTACTGCAGGATCTCCACAACGACCTGATCCCCGAGCTTGGCGCCCTTGGCGCCCACGTCGTCGACGAAGATGGGGATGTCCAGCGCCTTGCCGTCCGGCCAGACGAACCATCGACCTTGCTCGCGACACAGCTGCCCCACGAACTGACTCGAGGCCCGCTCGAGGACCTCGATGATCCGCCCGTGGTGGATCATCTCTCCGCGACGCTTGCCCCGCTTGAGCACACGGGCGATGACGGTATCCCCCGTCATCGCGTCGAGCGACTGGCCTTCGGGGATGTAGAGATCGCCGTGGGCCGTCGGCGACTGCGGTACGACGAAGCCGAAGCCCCGGGCGTGGGCCCGAAACGTCCCGACCACCTCGCGGCCCGGGGAGGGCGGTATGAGCGCGTTCTTGCTGCCCATCACGATCCGACCGCTGTTCATCAGATCCTTGATCGCGCGGCGGAAGTCGTTGTACTCGCCTTCCTCGATGCCCATCGAGCGCGCCAGCGCCCCCGTCTTGACGGGCTGATAGTCCTCACGACTGATGTGCCTGAGGATCCGGCTGGGCATGTCGCCGCTCATAGGGATTCCTTTCCGTAGAGCCGATCACGAAGACCGGCGTTAGGGTGGGACTCGTCAGCGCACCGCCTCGACGATCTGCGGAACGACCGCAGCCGCGGGACCGACCACCACGATGTCCGCCCACGGGGCGTTGAAGTTCGGGTCCATCGTCACGGTGACGATCTTCGATCCCGTGTCGTCGGCAAGCTGCGGCAAGAGCGCGGCGGGGTAGACCGTCGCCGACGTGCCGACGACGAGCATCACGTCGCAGCGGGCGGCCGCGAGCTGCGCCGACTCCCACGCATCCACCGGAAGCTGCTCCCCGAAGAAGACGATGGCGGGCCGCATCCGTCCGTGGCAGACGCCGCAGCGACGCAGCAACGGCAGGATCAGGCGAATCAGCCGCGTCCGCGTGCCCAAGGACGGCAGCGGCTCGCGAAGCCTCTCGGCCAGCTCGCGCAGCTCGGCCCGCGTTACCTCTTCCTCTCGACCGCACGTCGTGCACTGCAAGCGGCAGAGCGCCCCATGCAGCTCGTGGACCTTCGTGCTGCCCGCCTCCTGATGCAGCCCGTCGATGTTCTGGGTCGCCACGGTGACGTTCCGGCTCTTCTCCAGCCCGGCGATGGCCCGATGCGCGGGATTCGGCTCGGCCCGCGCGGCATCCCCGACGCCCTCCGAGACGAACGCACGAAGCCGGTCCGGTTGCGTCATGAACGTACGAATCAACCCGGAGATCTCGGCGAACTGCTCCTGCGGGAAACGTTCCCAGATCCCGCCGACGTCGCGAAACGTCGGGATGCCGCTCTCGGCGGACAGCCCGGCGCCGGAGAAGACGACGATGTCTCGGGCCGATGCGAATACCTCGCGGGCACGGTCTATGGCGGCGTTGTCAATCATGGATTCCTTCTCAGGATGAGGCGTTGGGGGCTTCGCGGCTGCGTGGCCCTCCGTCGGATTTGACCTTGGCACCTCGATGTCGGACGCGTCAGGCCCCCGGCTCCATCGTGACGTCTCGCTTGTAGACCTTTGTCTCGAGGGACCGGATGTACTGCGTCCAATCGCTTTGCTCGTCGGCGTCCTCGCGAATCAAGCGGAACATGTTGTTCATCTTCGCATCGATATTGTCCAGGTGGTGGATCAGCACGGCCTCGGGCACGGCGGGCAGCTTCGGACTGCCGAACTCATGCGTGCCGTGATGCGACAAGACGATGTGCTTGAGCACGGCGAGCAGATCGGGCGGGAACGGCTTGCCGGTCTTCTCCGATGCCGCATGGGCCTTCCGATCGATCCACACCACGGCCTGCACCAGGTGCCCGATGAGCTGTCCCTCGTCCGTGTAGCCGAAGCTCGTCTCATACCGCAGCTCCGCCGTCTTGCCGATGTCGTGCAGGAACACCCCCGCCAAGACGAGATCGGCGCTCACGTCCGGATAGCGCGGTGTGATCAGCAGCGCCAACTCCAGCACGTTCAGGGTATGTTCGAGCAGCCCGCCGATATACGCGTGGTGAAGCTGCATGGCGGCGGGGGCGGTCTTGACCTTCGCGACCAGCTCCTCGTCGCGGACGAACTCACCGACGAGCGCCAGGAGGTGCTCGTTCTGGATGCCGCGGAGGATCTCGAGCGTCCGTTGCCACATCTGCTCAACGTCGTGCTCGGTCCGGGGGAGAAACTCCTCCACGGCAATCTCCGAGGCATCCACGGGCCGCACCGTGTCGATGATGAATTGGAGGTTGCCCTTGTAGCTCTCGACGCGTCCCTTGAGCCGGATGAAGCCTCCCTCCGGCATGGTATCGTACAAGCCCTGCGTGGCCTGCCACATCCGGGCGGGAATCTGACCGCTGCGATCGGTCAGGATGGCGTGGATGTAGAGCGCCCCTTGTGTGGTCGTTCGCAGGTCCTTTGTGGAAACCAGGAACGCCTGATCCTCGATCAGGTCGCCCGGCTTGAAATCCTTGATGAACGCACGTGCCATGCATCGCTCCTTGTAGTCCGGACGCACTATAGGCGCCCTCGGCGGCCCAGGCAATGGCGGTCCCGAGGCGACCCTTGTGGCCCGGCTCGCGACACGATTCACTTCGGCAGACCGGCTTCGACGTCCGTTTCGTCGAGGAAGCGGTAAAGCGTGGCCCGACCTACGCCGAGTCTCCGGGCGGCCTCGGCCTTGTTGCCCCCGCATGCATCGAGGGCGCGCCGGACGTCGGCCACGTTGAGCTTGCGCGACCGACGCCGCTTCCGCCCTTGCGGCGGAGAGAGGAGGCTCTGTTCGGGCCGCAGCTCCGGAGGGAGATGTGCCGCTTCGATGGTATCCCCCTTCGCCTTCACCAGGGCATACCGAATCTTGTTCTGAAGCTCCCGAACATTGCCGGGCCAGGGATAATCCATCAAGAGGCCCATCGCCTCGGGGGATAGTCGCCGCCGGGGGCGGTCGTCCTCCTCGGCGGCCTGCTCGAGGAACCGCTCGGCTAGCAACGGGATATCGTTCCGCCGCTCTCGGAGAGGCGGAAGCGTAATCGGAACAACGCACAGGCGGTAGTACAGGTCCTCGCGAAAGGTGCCCTTGGAGACCATCTGGCGAAGGTCCTTGTTCGTCGCGCTGAGGACGCGCACGTCCACCCGGATCCGCTGCTCTCCCCCGACCCGCTCGAACGTTCCGTCTTGAAGCACGCGAAGGAGCTTGACCTGCGTGGTTGGGGACAACTCGCCGACCTCGTCCAAGAAGATCGTTCCGCCGTCGGCCAGCTCGAAACGCCCCTTCTTGTCCCGATGGGCCCCGGTGAAGGATCCCTTCACATGCCCGAACAACTCGCTCTCGAGCGTGCCCTCCGGCAGGGCGCCGCAGTTCACCGGTATGAACGGGTTTCCCTTTCGAGCACTTTCGCCGTGGATCGCGCCGGCCACCAGCTCCTTGCCGGTGCCGGTCTCGCCCTGGATCAAAACGGGCACGTCGCTGTCGGCGAGATCGGCGATCAGGTCGAAGATGAGCTGCATCTGGTGGTCGCGTCCGACGATGCCGTTGAAGCACTGTGCGCTCTCGAGCCGACGCCGAAGTGTCACGACCTCCGTCACGTCTCGGAAGCAATTGAGCACGCCGACGAACTCACCCTCCTCGTCGACCATCGGAACGACGCGAATCTCCAGCCGCTTCCGCTCTCCGTTCTTCGTCGTGATGTTGAGCGTGTCGGTGATCTGCTCGCGCAGCTCTCGGCATTCGCCGTCGAACCGGCACGCACACCCGCAGAACCCACCGTGGAAGGCATCGTGGCAGTCCCGTCCGACGACCTCATCGCGCGAGCGGCCGGTGATCTGTTCGGCGGCCCGGTTGAAGAACGTGATGGTGCGGTCCGGATCGTGGGCGAGGATGCCGTCGGAGAGGTTGTCCAACACCAATTGGAGGTTCTCGCGTTGGGAAACCAGCTTGGCCAAGTCCATCGGACTCATGACGGTCCTATTCTCGCCTCCGGTTCTCCATCCTGCAAGCGGTGTTGCGGCGGTGGGTTCTATTCCCCGCTTCTTGGAAATTGTACCCAATCCAGCGGGCGGGCCGTCCGGCACGGGTCGCCCCGCCAAACCCATCTCTTTCCATAAGCTATTGATCTGCAAGAACTTATCTTTCGCCGGTTTCCCCGGAGTCTACGCCGGCCTCGGCACTGGCACGGCTCGTGCAGTTCTTCCTTGTGCGTTTGGGAAGGGGCAGGCCGCATGTCGGCGGATTGCGGCATACCGTCGAGCAGGCCTGCTCCGATATGGCG
Organism: uncultured Planctomycetales bacterium; assembly: GCA_964550865.1. Taxonomy (GTDB): domain Bacteria; phylum Planctomycetota; class Phycisphaerae; order UBA1845; family JAFGLZ01; genus JAFGLZ01. The sequence goes on along the minus strand of CAZKCX010000427.1, from coordinate 1,218 downwards.
ATGGATCGTGTCCGCGCCAGCGGGGTTCGCCCAATGCGACCATAAGAGCCCGGGTCGCCATTGGCAACGAACCCCGCGGCTTTTTTTCGCATCGTAGTCTTGCGTGGCCTTGTTCCCAACCGCAAGAGGCAAACAACGAGCCCGGGAATGGGTCTGCCCTGAGCGTCCTGGACGTCCCGCGGGGACGAATTCGGTTCTCACGGGGCGCCGTCCGCTCGCGTTCGGTCCTTTTCCGCCTGGCGGATCGGACGGTACGAGACCCGTCCCGGGCTTGTGCCTGTTCCTTCGTTGTCGACCTTCCACCGCACCCCAGACGAACGAGCCAAGACTGCTTCGAATTCGACCTCTCGGTCAAGGCGGCCGTTCCGCGCAAGGGACATCGCGTCCGACGGCATCGAATCCCGCGCGCCGATCCCCGCGCTTCCGTTCGACTCGATCTCTCGCCCGACGAAGTCCCGCTGCCGATCTCTCGTTTGCAGATCGGGCCGGACGGCGAGGCTTCCCCCTGGAATCCCGGCCGAAGCCCTGCGCAGGAAATGTGCATTTCCCGCAGTATTTCTTGTTGAAACGCGTTTCGCTAGGCCGTATGCTCTTGCCCAGTGTGATTCCCCGTTTCTTTTCGTAGATCTCAGGGAGGAGTACCGATGGCGAAGAAAGCAGCCAAGAAGTCGACGAAGAAGGCCATGACCAAATCGCAGATCGCTGCGGCCCTGGCCGAGGAGCTGGACATCCCCAAGAAGCAGGCAACGCACGCCTTGGACTTCCTTGCCGAGCTCGCCTACAAGGAAGCCAAGAACGGCTTCACCCTGCCGGGTATCGGCAAGCTCGTCTTGGTGCAGCGCAAGGCGCGAATGGGCCGGAATCCGCAAACGGGCGAACCGATCAAGATTCCCGCCAAGAAGGTCGTGAAGTTCCGCGTCGCCAAGGCGGCGAAGGACGCGATCTTGCCGAAGAAGTAACCCCCCTCCGGGGGAGTGGAACAGAACACAACGCACGCGACGGCAGGGCTCGCCGCTCTGCCGTCTTTGCGTCTACGGAGACCGCCTACTCCGAGCGATCGACGATGACGAGGTTGTCGCGGTGGATCACTTCGTCGTACGGCCGCTCCCCCAATACCGACGCGAACTGATTGCTTCGCAGCCCTCGGATCTTGCTCAGCTCGGTCGGGCGCTCGACGCCGCCGGGCGATTGGCCGGCGAAATCGAGATCGAGGTCATC
>CAZKCX010000426.1:0-6488 GCA_964550865.1 uncultured Planctomycetales bacterium | reverse complement strand
CATTCGACGCGCCGCCCCACGCGATACGAGATGTTCGCCAGGTGGCAGGAGATCTGCTGGTCGAATCCGGCCTGTGCGTTGACGTTCGGCTGCTTTCGGCTCCGGACGCACTCGATGAAGTTGCGCTCGTGGTCCTCCAGCGCCGTCTTGCCCTCTTCGGCGTGGAAGGGCTTGCGGCTGCCGCGCTCCTTGTCCTCATACATCTGGTAGCCCCTGCGATTGATCTGGAGCGTGCGGTTCTCGCCGAAGAACTCGATGCCGTGGCCCCTCACGCCGTGGGGCGTCCAGCCGTTGCCGTGTCGGATGGTAAAGATCATCGTGTAGCCCGGGCACTCGAACACCGCCGCGCCCGTGTCGGGCGTATCGCGCGCATCGTCGAAGACGAATTTGCCGCCCGTCATCGAGACGGATTTGATCTCCGGTCCCATGACCCAGGTGACGACGTCGAAGAGATGCACCGCCCAATCGCTGACCATCCCGCCGGCGTAGTCCCAGAAGAAGTAGAACGTCCAGTGGAAGCGGAGCGGGTTGAACGGCCGCTTAGGGGCCGGGCCGAGCCACATGTCGTAGTCGACGCCGTCGGGCGGCTTGGGCTTGTCGGGCGGGTGTCCGAGGTCGCCGCGCATCTCCTTTGTTCCCCAGGCGTTCCAGACGTGGACCATGTTGACCTTGCCGATCTCGCCGGCCTTAATGCGCTCCACGGCGTTGATCCAGTGTTGGGTGCTTCGCTGCTGCGTGCCGACCTGGACGATGGGCCCATGCTTCTTGACGGCGTCGAGGAGCAGCCGGCCCTCACGGATGTTGTGCGTCATGGGCTTTTCGCAGTAGATGTCCTTGCCGGCCTTGCAGGCCTCGATCGCGATGAGGCCGTGCCAGTGGTCGGGCGTGGCGATCAGCACGGCGTCGATGTCCTTGTCGTCCAGCACTTCGCGGAAGTCCTTGAGTTGCTTGGGCGACGACTTGGCGGCCTTGGCGGCCTTCTCACGTTGCGCGCGATCCACGTCGCACACGGCGGCGATCGCGACGTCGTCCATCTTGGCCATCCGGCTGATATGGGCCCGGCCCTGACCGCCCGTGCCGATGAAGCCCATCACGACCTTCTCGTTCGCCCCGGACGCTCCCAATGCCGGACCGCTGGAACGTGCCAGCGACAGCCCGGCCAGCCCGGCCGCGCCCTTCACCAAGCCCCTACGCGTAATCGAAGTGCCTTTCATGTGTACCTCCTTGCGCATGCCTCGCGCCCGCGCGTCGATTCGCATGACGCATGCTGTGACGTCAATGAATGTGATCCTGGAAGACAGTGTACGCCGCAACCGGCCTGCGGGAAACACTCTCGCCCACGATTCCCCGCCTCGACCGGAAGAGACTGACGTCAGTGAGTGAATCCGAGCGGCTGGGGCGTGCTCGAATCCATCGTGGTCCGCTTCCTTGGCGTAGGCGCCGTCGGCCAGATCTTGACCGTCTTGTCCGAGACGCCGACCGAGAGTAGGTTTCGGCCGTCGGGCGAGAGGTCGAGCGAGAAGATCGAACTGCTGTTGCCGTGGGCCTTCCAGCTCATGATGAGCTGGCCCGTCGCGGCGTCGAAGATGCTGATCTTCTCCTTCCCGCCGGTCAGGACGCGCTGGCCTTCGCGCGTGAAGATCGCGCAGTACATCCGCAGCTCCCGCGTCGCGTTCGACCAGCGCTGCTCCCCCTCGGGGATTGTCCAGCACATCAGCGTGCCCGCGTTGTCGCCGGAGACGAGGAAACGGCCGTCCGGCGAGAAGGCCAGCGCATCGATCTCGTTGGTGTGTCCCGGGCGGGTCCACTGCTGCTGCCCGGTCTGGGCGTCCCAGAGATACAGGGGCGTCCGCGCCCCGCCCGAGGCGATCCACCGACCGTCGGGCGAGACGGCCAACTCGCCGACCTCGCCGTCGTGTTGGAGGACGCGGACCGTCTTGCCGGACTCGGCATCCCAGATGCAAACCGTCCCGTCATGGCTGCCCGAGACGATCCATTGGCCGTTGGGGTGCCAGACCAGCGACGAGATCCTCTCTCGATGCGCTCCCAGGGTTGCTACTTCCGCTGCATGATGGAGATCCCAGATTCGAAGCGGCCCCGATGTATAGCCCACGTCTGCGATGTATCTGCCATCGGGAGAGTAGTGCAGGAGATACGGGTCGGGACTGAGCGCTTGCAGCACCTGGACGGGCGCCTTCACGTCTTGTGCGTCGTAGATCGCGATGCCCCGATCCGTGTCGATCGCCACGGCAAACTGTGCACCATCCGGCGAGAACCGGGCGAAGTACGGGCCGCCCCGGGTCTTCCACGTCATCACCGCACCCGGCAACGAAGGATCCCAGACCTTGCACGTCGCGTCCGAGGCTTCCCCCCCGACCGATACGATTCGGGACCGGTCGGATGATACCTTCAAGCCGAGGCCTTTTCCCGAATGCCCACAGAAGACCCGACGTTGCGATTCGTCCTTCGGGTCGAGCAGATAGATTCGGCCATTGGCGACGTGGGCCCACCACGGGCCAGGAACGTCCGGCCGGTCCGTCTTCGGTGCCTTCTCCCAGAGCAACGCGCCCGAATCGGTGTCCCAACAGATGACCGGATCGCGCAGGTCGTCATAGGCGGAGGCGAGCAGACGCTTGCCATCTTTCGACAGGCCCAACCGACAGGGATGAACGTGCTCGGCGGGGATGTCAAAGAGACACTCGCCGGTCGCGCAATCAAAGAGCTTGATAGCACGGCGCCCACCGACGAGGAGTTGGTTCTTCTCCGCGTAGAACTGTGCGCCGAAGGCGTGCCAATGGGAGAACGTCAAGACTTCCTCGCCCTCGGGCAGCCGCCAGGCGGTGTACGTCTTCTTGTCGGTGCCCGTAATCAGAATCGTCTCGTCCCACGTGAACAGATAGCGGAGCGATTGACCTTGTTGGGGGATGTGGCGCACCAGTCGGCCCGTTCGCTCGTCCCATATCCGTATCGACACGGCATGCGGACCCTCCCCGATCGCCCGAGGCCGATCATCTGCGACCGTGACGAGGCTGCCCGCACAGGCATAGACGGCCCATGGCCGCGGATGCGGCAGTTCGAGCAGGCACTTCCCGTCGGGAATCGACCAGACGCGGACCACCTTTTCGGTTGCCGGCGCGGCCAGCCGACGGCCGTCGTTCCAAAACGCGTAGGCCCAGGGGAGCACATCCTCCGCATGCCGACCGGACCACAGCGTCTTGCCGGTGGCCACCTCCCACACCTTGATGAAGTAGGCACGGTCGTTCGTGGCGGCGAGGCGGCCGTCCTCGCTCAGCTTGATACCTCCCAGGTCCGCTTCGTGTCCGGTGTACGTCAAGATGCTCTGATCGCTCGCCCAGCGGAGGCGGTACCACTCCCAGCCGCGCAGCTCCGGCGGGCACGCGTCGAGCGCCTGCTTCGCCTCGGCGATGTCGTCCCGTTGAAGCGCGGTGTTGGCCATCTGAATCCGGCTGTAGTACAGCGCGCGCTGTGCTTCGCGCTCGGCCGCCACCGCGCGGTCGCGCTGCGCGGCCGTCTCGTGCTCCGCCGCCACGGCACGATCGCGCTCGCGTTGTGCCAGCCGAGCGTTCACCCCCGCGAGGATCGTGAGCCCGACCAGGCCAAGGACCGAAGCCAACGTGACGGCAGCGATGGCCTTGTGCCGCGCGATCGCCTTCTTCAGGACGTACATCCCGCTGTAGGGCCTGGCCTCAATCGGACGACCCTCCAGGTAGCGCTCGATGTCGTCGGCCAGGGCGTTGGCCGTGGCGTAGCGTCGATCGGGGTCCTTCTCGAGCGCCTTGCGGACGATGGCGTCGACCTCGGGGTCGGCGGTCGTTCCCTCGCTAGAGAGTCGCGGCGGGTCGGTGTCGTTGATGTGTCGCACGACCTCCGTCACCGATCCGACGGTCGGATACGGCGTTTGGCCCGTCAGCGATTCGTACAGGATCATGCCGATCGCGTACACGTCCGTCCGCGCGTCGACCGACCCGGGCAGGCCCGAGACCTGCTCGGGCGAGGCGTACGCCAGCGTGCCGAAGAACTCCCCCGTCTGCGTGGCCAATGTCTCGCCGCCGGCGGCGTCGATCGGCTTGGCCAGGCCGAAGTCCAGCACGTGCGGCTCGCCCCCGGCGTCGACGAGAACGTTGCTCGGTTTGAGATCTCGATGGATGATCCCGCGGGCGTGGGCGTGCGCGACCGCGCGGCAGATCTTGACGAACAGGGCCAAGACATCCCGCATGTCCGGCCGCCGGCCGGAGAGGTAGTCGCGAAGCGGCAGACCCTCCACGTATTGCATCGCGAAGTAGAAGCGCTCCTCCGCTCGCCCGCTCTCGAAGACCTGCACGATGTTCGGGTGGTCCAGGCCGGCGACGAGTTCGATCTCTCGTTCGAAGCGGCGTCGCTGCCTGCGCGACGCGAACGGGCCGTGGAGCATGACCTTCAGCGCGACGGTTCGCTTCGTGGCGAGCTGGGTCGCGCGATAGACGATGCCCTGCGCGCCGCGGCGGATCTCGCCGAGGATTTCATAGCCCGGCACGGCGTCGGGCTGGATGGGCGCCGGCTCGTCGTAGTCCAGAAGCCGCTCGTCGTCCTCCTTCAGGAGGGGCGCGCCGGAGAACCGGTTGTGGTCACGCCCGCCGACCGCCTCACCCAATTCACTCGGCGCGAGTTTCGCACAGGCCTGGAACAGCGCCAGGTTCTCTCGGACCTCCTCCAACCGCGCCCGACAGTGCTCGCAGGCGTCGAGGTGCGCGCGGACCTCCGCCTCGGGCTCGCCGTGCTGCTCGATGAGGGCTTCGAGGTCTTCAAGGCTAAGGCACTTCGACACCAACCACCCCCTAGGGCGATGCCCGGATCCGTCGCCGTAGCAGACCGCGCGGTGTGGCACGGCTTCACCGGCCGTATGTGGAACGGCCGCCCTCGGCCGAATGTGGCACGTCCGCCCTCGGCCGTGACTTGTGCTGGGTTCCCCAGTCGAGGGCGACTGGGCCACACGTGAGACAAACGCGCAACTGTTTGGCTACTGCCGCATGCAGCTACCCCATCTCTTCGATCCGCGCCCTGCACTCTCGGATGTAGCTCAGCACACGATGCTTGATCGTAGAGATATTGCCGGGGACCAGCGCGGTGCGAGCGGCCGCGTCCTTGATGCTCAACCCCTCCGAGGTGAGCAGCGTAAAGACGTGCATGTCGCGCTCGGAAAACCGCTGCGTTGCGTGGTAGATGCAGATCCTCAGGACGTGATTCTCCCACTCCTTGTCCCAGACCTGGGACATGCGGGTGGGGTCGGCGATCAGCCGGAGGCGCTCCTGCAGCACCGCCCTGCCGCCGACGGGCCGCGGATGCTTCCTGCATTCTTGGAAGTAGTCGTGGATCTCGTGGCGGGCAATCCCGAGCAGCCAGTTTCGGAAGCGCCCCTTGGCCCGATCGTACGTGCCCTGCCGGTAGGTCTCGCAGAATGCGACGGCCGTGCGCTGGGCGATTTCTCCTGCCTGCTCGCGGTCAAGGCCGATCCGCATCGCGAATTCGATCAGCAATGGTCGATACCGCCGGTCGAGACGCTCCCACGCCTGCTGGTCGTTGGCGTCGGCCAGGGCCTCCAACATGGTGAGCGATGTGGTCGAGCTCTCTGGCATGCCCCCTCCTCGATCCCACCGAATCCACTGGGCGGCAACGATTCCCTATACACTTACCGCATTATACGTTATGGCGTCAAGCCACCCGCGTTGGATCGACGAATCCATGGGTCGATAATTCGCCTCGGTGGGGGCAAGGAGTCGACGGGCGAAGTGTCGACCGGAAGGACCCGGAAGGATCACAGCTCTTTCAAGGGTAGATACTTACACATTGCGCGGTGTCCCCCAGGGTTGCCATTGAAGTTTTTTCCCGGATTTCCTGTGACGCATCCCGGATTTCCCGGAAGCAGTGGTAGAGGCAGGGCCGGGGAGCGGGGGCGGATGCCAGGAGACAGAAGACAGGACACAGGAGACAGAACTCAGGAGTCAGGAGACAGAACTCAGGAGTCAGGAGACAGAAGACAGGAAGCGCGAGGGCGAATCCATAGCACGGGCGTCCCTGTAGCACGGGCGTCTCGCCCGTGAGTTACGCCCAGGATGCCGCCGCCAGAAGGATTCTTGGGCAACGGTCGGTGCCGCGAGGACTCATGGGCAAGATGCCCATGCTACGAGCACGGGCGTCCCCGTAGCACGGGCGTCCCTGTGGCACGGTCGCCCTCGGCCGTGAGTTACGCCCAGGATGCCGCCGCCACAAGGATTCTTGGGCAATACCCGGTGCCTCAAGGACTCATGGGCAAGATGCCCATGCTACGAGCACGGGCGTCCCCATAGCACGGTCGCCCCCGTAGCACGGGCATCTTGCCCGTGAGTTACGTGCACGATGTCGCTACCGCGTTTCGGGCGGCTTCTCGAAGGGCGAAGGCGCCAACGGCCACGCCACGAAGCGATGAACGTGCTTGCCGCCGTTGAGGGAAG
>CAZKCX010000425.1:0-6505 GCA_964550865.1 uncultured Planctomycetales bacterium | reverse complement strand
CCATGGTGAGCACGCGATCGGCCCCGGCGGCCTCGATGCAGTCGGCACACACGCGGGCGCGAATCGACACGCGAGGCTCATCCTTCTTGTCGCCCTTGGCGTAGCTGAAGAACGGGATGACGGCCGTCACCGCTTTGGCCGAGGCGCGGCGGAAGGCATCCACGTAGAAGAGCAGCTCCATGAACTGATCGTTGACGGCTCCACTCAACGTTTGCACCACGTACACATCCTTGCCGCGAACGTTTTCGAGCACGCGGACGAAGGTGTTGCCCTCGCTGAACTGGCGGGTCTCGCAGTAGCCCGGGTGGATGTGGAGCAGCTTGCAGATCTCTCCCGTCAGGGACGGGCTGGCCGTCCCGCCGAAGACACGGAGATCGTCGTGGTCCTTGCGATCCATGGTTTCGCCCTTCATGGAGCCACGCTCCCTGCACGCAGAAGAGGGCATTCTCCGAGTGGGACCGAACATTGTCAATCTGGGTGTGATCCACCGTGATCGACTCTTCCCCTTCCGCTGTTGGGCGTGCGCTCGAGCATGACAGCGTTCTCGATCGGGCCCCTGGTCTGGTGCGTCTCGAGGCACACCCGCCCGGCGCGATCGCGACCGATAAGCCTTTCGCCCCACCGGCGGCTGTGGTCGATAGACCTCGTCGGCACCGATAACGCCGATGATCTCGGCCCGCGCTCCCACCCGCCGCTGGCGGTGCCTGCTCGCTGGGTGAATTCCCGCCTCGCGAGTAATTCGACCTAGCCGGCTAGACGATACGCCTATGGGGCGGACCGCAGTGCCCCCACGAAAACGCGGAGGCATGGTGACCATGTGGCGACTTGACGGACCAAGCGATGATCGGGCTGCCGCGTATGAGGAAGGCATGGCCGCCTTCCAACGCCGCCAATACGCCGAGGCAAGCGAACGGCTCGCCGCGGCGATGGATGGAGAGAGCATTCAAAGCCACCTGGCGCGCTTCTACGCCGCCCGAGCGTTGTTTCACATGGGCGTGCAGGCCCTGAATCACGGCGACTACGACCGTGCCGCGACGCTGTTTCACCGCTCCGCGGAGGTCGGTCCCGGAGCCGCACCGTTGCCGCGCTATCTCGTGGCCTGCTACGTCGGCCAAGGACGCTTCGAGAAGGCCGCCGATCAGCTCGAAACGATGCGAAAGACGGACCCCGACCCCGTGGGCGTGTACGTCCGACTCGCGCTCGCGCACTGGAGGAACGGCCGTGGCGATCGTGCGATCGCGGCCCTTCACGAGGGGATCGATCGCGAGCCGGGCGCGTGGGCGCTGCCGTACCATCTCGGGACGATCTTGGCCGCGCTCGAGCGATTCGACGAGGCCGTCGCAGCCTTCGAGAAGGCCATCGCCCTCTTCCCGGAATGCGTCGAGGCCCACCTTCGGTTGGGTTGGTGCCACGCCGCTTCCGGTCGCCACGACGCGGCGCTGGGCGCCATCCGTCGGGCGCACGGCCTTCGACCTCGGGACCCACAGCTCGCGATGGAGCTGAGTCTGGCAAGCAAGGCGGCGGCGCGCGGATCGACGAGCACGCCGTTGCCTCGCCTGGAGATCCCCACGGCCGACGTCAGCGAAGACGATGCCGCCGTGGCGGAGCTTGCCGAGATCATCACGCGGGACTCGGACTTCGTCGAGGCGTTTCTGTCGCTGCCGGGAGGCGAGGTGGATCACGAGGCGTTCGAGCTCCTCGCGGCCACGCTGGAACGCGCGATTCAGATGCACCCGCGCTATCCGGACCTGCATCACCATTGCAGCCGGGTCTACGAACGATTGGGACACCATGACGCCGCGCGGGCGGCGTGTGAGCGGGCGGTCGAGATCAACCCCCGCTATATCAGCGCCATGGTCCACATGGGCACGCTCTTTGCCTCGACGGATCGCCGTGGCGAAGCGATCGATCGGCTCGAGGCGGCGCGTGCCGCCGGGGCGGAGGACGCCCGACTCCATTGCGCGCTGGGAAACCTGTACCGGGCGGAAGGCTACATGGAGCGCGCCCGCAGCGCCTACGAGGAGGCCCTTCGCCTGGACGCGGAGATGGGAGAGGCTCGACAGGGTTTGGAGGCGCTCGCTGCATAGGGGTGCAGTCCGAGCATGCTTTTGCATCGGACCGGCTGGGGAAGAACGCGGGAACGTCGCAATGGGATACCTATTGGAATGTCTGGGCCGCGGTCTCCTCGGCAGCCTGAGCAACGCCTTCGAGGCCCCTCTGGGAGACGCGAGCGATGAGCCCACGGCCTCCCTGCTTCAGGCGGCCCAGGAGCGACCGAGCGATAGCAGGAGGCACGTGCAGCTCGGGCGACGGTACCTGAAGGAAGGGCGTTTCTCCGGCGCGCTCGAGACCTTCAAGGCCGCCCTGGATATCGACGCCCACGCGCTCGTTCCGCGCATCGGCCTGGCCTGCGCCCTCGATGAGCTCGGCCGCGCCGACGAGGCCATCAAGCATCTGCGCACGGCCCAGAAGCAGGACCCGACGGACCCGGCCATCCTGTTCACGCTCGGCCTCTGTCACGAGCGCCGTAACGAGCTCGAGCTGGCGCGACGCTACTACAACGACGCGCTGACCTATTGCCCGCAGCTGCGGAACGCCCATGAGCGGTTGGCCGCCATCGCGGTGCACGACGGGGATACGCAGCAGGCCCTTCGCAGCTACGAATTGCTGTCTCAGTGGGACCCGGGAAGCGTGGACGTCCGCATGACGTTCGCGAACCTCTTGCTGCGGGGGAACGATCCGCAGGCCGCCATCGAGCAATTCGAGCGCGCCCTGACGATCGAACCCGAGAACTGGGTCGCCCACAACGACCTGGCCAGCGCCTACGAGCAGGCGGGCTTGCTCAAGGAGGCCATCGAGCAGCTTCATATCGTCGTGGAGGAACAGCCCGGATTCCCGGATACGCATCTGCGGCTCGGCGACCTGTACGCCAAGATCGGAAACGGCGACGCGGCCGTCCAGCAATACCGCGCGGCCCTGGACATCCAACCGGACTACCTCGAGGCCGTCGTGAAGATGGGCACGCAGCACTTGCGCTCGGGCGTCTACATCGAGGCCGCGCGCTGGTTCAATCGCGCGGTGGAGATCAACGACCGGCTGTTGACCGCCTACGTCGGGCTGGGCGTCGCCCAGCGGGATTGCGGCCGACAGGAAGAGGCCATGGCCTCCTTCGAGATGGCCGCCAGCATCGAGCCGAACAGCACGCTCCTGTTCAGCGAGATGGCCCGGCTCCAGCTCAAGGCGGCCGTCTGCCAAGACGCCGATCGGACGCTGGGGCTCGGCGAGGAAACGAAGACCGCCGAGCCGGGCCAGAGCGTCGACGACCTGATCGAGGCCCAGATCCGACGGCACCGAAACGCCCTGGAGGAGCGGCCCAACCATGCGGACATGTACTACCGTCTGGGCCTGCTGCTGCGGAACCGCGGCCGCAACGAAGAGGCCATCGATGCCTTCCGCCAAGCGGTGGATATCAATCCCTCGTACGTCAAGGCTTTGATCAAGCTGGGGTTGGCGCTCAAGGACGCGGGCGAGACGGATGAGGCCATCGAGGTGCTAGGCCGCGCGCTCGAGCTCAAGCCGGAGTTCGTCGACCTGCACTACCACCTCGGCCTGCTGTTCGCCGAGCGGAACCGGTTCGAGCTGGCGGTCGAACACTTCGAGCAGGCCGTCAAGGGCAACCGTCAAAACGTGGACTTCCACGCCAATCTCGCCTTGGCGCTCCAGAACATGGGTCTACTCGACCGCGCGGCGGCAACCTGGCAGTCCGTGTGTGAGCTGATCCCGGCCGGCGCGGGCGCCGACGGGCCCGCGACGGCGTCCGGTCGGTAAGCAAATGCCGTATCCCTATGCATTCGAAACTCTTGTGCTTCCAAGGGTTTGTGCCCAAGTCATTTCTTCTTGACTCTCCTGCCTGCAAGGGCCGATAAGTCTCCAAGGCAGCCGACACGAGAAATCGTTTGCGAGGAAGGCTCAAGACGGTATACTTGAGCTTTTGCCCTTCGGGAGGGAGCTTGGTGCGGCGAGGAATCCTGGATGCAACCTTTGCGCCGGCCGTCGGGGCCGAGCCGTCGAACGTGAGGACCACGACCCGGTCGGACTGAATCATCGCGTCATCCCTCCGCGCAAGAGGCCAGTTTCCGCTTTCGCGCAGCGCTCACGCATGGCACACTCCCGGGAAAAGGATACGCGAATGGCAGACCGAGATTCGAACCGACAGCTGGGACGCAGGGAATTCCTCCGTTGGCTCGGCACGGGCGGAGCCGCCCTGACCGGCGGACACCTGATGCTGGGCTGTCAGCCGATGACCGAGGAGGTCGTCAAGCTCCTGCCGGAACCCCCCGTGTACACGCTTCCCTCCAAGCCGAAGAAGCCCGCCGTGGCCCAAACACCGCCCAAGAAAAAGGCGCGACCCCGTCACGCCGGCGCGGGGTGGATCCCGCCGGGTGGGATCAGCAAGCGATGGCACTGCATTGTGGTCCACCACAGCGCGACCCCGCACGGTTCGGCCGCCGAGTTCCACCAGGCCCATCTGAACCGCGGCTGGGACGAGCTCGGGTATCACTTCGTCATCGGAAACGGCACCGGCAGCTCGGACGGTGAGATCGAGGTGGGCTCACGCTGGTACAAGCAGAAGCACGGCGCCCACTGCCGGACGGCCGGCAACTACCACAACGAACACGGGATCGGGATCTGCCTGGTGGGGAACTTCGAGCGAGCCCAACCGACGCCGCGCCAGCTCGCCTCGTTGGAGAAGCTTATTCGCTTCCTGATGGCCCAGTGCCATATTCCGGCCCGTCGCGTCATCGGGCATCGCGAGGCGCCGGGCGCAAGCACCGCCTGCCCCGGACGGAACATGTACGTCCGCATGTCCGGTCTGCGATCCAGCCTCAGCCAGTACGCCAAGGCGTCCGACTTCTAGTGCCGTGTTTCACAAGTAGCACGCCTGTGGCAATGTCCATGCGTGCCACGGTTGTTGCCCGAGCCGCCGGATTCATCCGGCGCGGCCGCGCGGCATGAATGCCGCGGCTCGGGTAGGTAGTCGCGGTATTCCTGAAACGCAGTACGAGGCTGCTTCGATCAAAGACGAAAACGCCGCGCAGGAAGGTGCCCGCCGTGCGCGGCCGATCGCTTCACTTCACATCGGGTAGCCCATCGCTTCCATCGGTTGGCCCGGGGCCTGTTCCACCACGGTTATCTTCGAGCCTCGATCAGCTCATCACATCGCCTGCGAAGACGCCTGAGTGTTCCCTGGTGCCCGGGCTCCCTCGTCAGGTTGCGGTGCTCCTTCGGATCGCTCTGCAGGTCGTACAGCTCCTCGTAGACCGGCTTCTGCTCGAAGTAGCGCACGTACTTCCAGCGCGTGGTTCGCACGCCCTCGCTCTTGGGGATGTTGTCGCGATCGAACAGATGCTCGTACAGGAAGTCCTGTCGCCAGGCGGGCGTCTGCCCGTCCAGCCAGGGCGCGAGGCTTCGCCCTTGCATCGCCTCCGGCACGGCGAGCCCCGCGAGGTCGAGCAGGGTGGGCGCGATATCGACGTTCAGCGCCATGGCCTCGAGCACTCGGCCACGTTTGGCTTGCGGCTTCCGCGGGTCATAGATGAGCAGCGGGACGCGAATGGATTCCTCATGCGCATACCACTTGCCGGCCAGGCCCCGCTCGCCCAGGTAGAATCCGTTGTCGCCCATCAACAGGAGGATCGTGTTGTCCGCGAGCCCCCGCTTGGCAAGCTCCGCGCGGATGCGCCCGAGCTGTGCGTCGTCCCCCGTGACCAGGCGGTAGTAGTTCTTCACCGATCGCTGGTACATCTGCGGCGTGGCGAAGCGGATCTGCCATCGCTCGCGGCCCTCGGTCTTCTGAAGAAACGCGGGCAGGCGCTCGAAGGTCTTGTCGCCCCCGTTGTCCGGCGGAGGAATGGTGACGTCCTTGTAGAGGTCCCGGTAGGCCGGGTCGGGGATGAATTGCCGCGGGTCGCGGTCTTGCACGTGCGGTGCCTTGAAGCTGATCGACAGGCAGAACGGTTGATCGGGCTTGCAGCCTCGGAGGAACCTCAGCGCGGTGTCTCCGTTGAAGCTCGTCAGGTGCTCTTGGCGGCCGTCCTCGGTCTTGCGCTCGTAGTGGCCTTGGCCCGGGAAGCCCACCATCATATCGAACCGGTCCTTCGGCTTGATCGACTTGGGGAGCCTGATGCCGAACTTCCCGATAAAGCCCGTGCGATAGCCCGCCTTGCGGAGCAATGAGGGATAGCCCATCGCCCAGTACTCCGGGGCCAACGGGGGTGTGCCGAAGGTGCAGCCGTGCTTGCGCTCGTACAGACCCGTGAAGACGCTCGCGCGGCTGGCCATGCAGATCGACGTCGTGACGAACGCGTTTCGGAACCGGACCCCGTCGCGCGCGAGCGTGTCCATGTTCGGCGTGTGGATGATGGGGTTCCCCGCACAACCCATGGCGTCGGCGCGCTGGTCGTCGGTCAGCAAGAAGATGAAGTTCGGACGTCGGCCTCGACGT
>CAZKCX010000424.1:0-6520 GCA_964550865.1 uncultured Planctomycetales bacterium | reverse complement strand
GAGCTGCGGCATTCATGCCGCGCGGCCGCGCCGGATGAATCCGGCGGCTCGGGCAACAACCTTGACTGGGTGGCCCACCGCTTTCAGCGGTGGGGGACACGAATTCGATCGGAGATCCGCGTCCCTCAAGGTCGAACAGGTGGACCGCCCAAGATGCGCGAACGGTCCGAGTATTCTGGCAGCCGGCGCAGTCCAAAACTGATACCGAATAGGACGTCGGAGGATATCCGTTGCGGTCGGTGCACCGCGCGCGAAAGGTCGACGACATGACGAGGCGACGACTCTCAATGACGTTCGTGCTGACGCTCGGGCTGGTGCCCCAGCCGGCAGCGGCCGAAGCGCCCGATCCAACCGCTACGCGCGTCGAAGGCGCGAATCGGATCGACGTCTATCAAGTCCGATGGTGGGGCGCGCCCGGTTCCGAACGGGACCGACCCATCTACCGGGTGGCGTCCATCCGCAACGACCGGCTCGAGCTCCGTCACATCATCGTCAAAGGCCGCCCCCTCGAAGACTACACCTTGCCCTACTGGCCGATCCGCAGCTGCCTGACCATCGTGAACCGCCCGGCGGAGCTGGCCCATCACCCCCGCGCGTCCTTCTCCCAGCGGGGCAAGACTCGCCATCTGTCGTTGGTCGTTCACGAAGGGTTCGAGCTCGCCACCGTCGGCGAGGCCGACGTGCTCAAGGTCACCAACCGCGGGGGCGGCGGGCCCATCCTCATGGAGCATTTCTTCGTGATCCCCGCGGATCGTCCCGCCGTTTACGTCGTGGCCCGAGCCACCAACACCTCCGGCGAGCCGCTGCAGAACGTGTTGCAGCAAGTGATCTACGAGCAGGCCTTTAACTGGGATCCCCCGGCCCGGGGCAACGATGCCGACTACGTAACCGTGGAGCCCGACGCCCAAGGCGAAACCGACGCCCTTCACGCGTTCTCCGCAGGCATGAAACGCGGCTACGAATTCGTGGCCGGCGAGGGCTGTCGCATACGCTGCTCCCGCGCCAAGGGACTCAATCGCTGGCGAGCGACGATGACCGGCAAGCCCACAACGCTCGCCTCCGGTGCGTCGACGACGATGCGCTACACCGTCCGCGTCATCGATCGCCGATTGACGCGGCCGACGCCGAGTGGGGCCACTGGAATCCCCGACTTGTCCAAGGCCGAATTCCGGCGCGTCACCCCCACCGTATTCAAGACCGCGCCCATCCGCCGCGAGGGCCGCGTCATGCTGCCGCAGCTCGTCGCAGGTCTGAGGAAGCCGAAGATCCGCGGGCTCAATCTACGCGCCGGCTTCCCACAGGCCCTGCAGGATCTGGAGACGATCAAGGACTGGGGCGGCAACCTCGTCATCATTCACCTGGGCAACCCGAGGCACACGCGGCAGGTCATCGAGAAGGGCCACAAGTTGGGCTTAGAGATGTTCGTCGCCGGACGCGGCCGATGGACGAAGGGCCCGCCCCGCTTCGAGGCACTCTACGACAAGCCGCTCCCGCGAACCCAACAGGCCGACTCGCACGGCCAGGACGAGGACCATTACTACTGGTTCGGCCACGACCCCACCCGCGACTTCCAGGCGGGCTTCGGTAAGCCGATGGCCCAAGCCACGCAAGAAGAGCGTGTCCGCTATTGGGCCCGCTGCTTCGCCGATCGCTGGCGCGGCGTGCTCAAGACCGTCCGCCGACACGCACCCAACGGCGGAATCTGGTTCTACATGCCCTCGCCGGGCGTGGCCCACATCGACGCGCTCGACTACTACGATGTCTTCCTCCGAGAGGTCGCCAGGCTCGGCCGGCCACTCACCGTCTTCCCGTTCTACTACGGCATCGAGTACAACCAGGCCGAGTACATGGTGCGGCGGTGGAAGGACGCGGGCGTGCACCGCGTCGCCTTCCTGCCGATGCGTGGGTTCATGTCGCGGCCGAGTCAGTTCCTCCGCGCCGTCACGGCTGCTCGACGCGGCCAGGCCGATGGTACGTGCGGGTTTTCCTTTCCCGTCAGCGCGGAGAAGCCCGGCAACGCCTGGCAGTGGAAGTCGGTGATGCTGGCGGCGCAGGCCAACTTCCCGACGCCCGAGCTGGATGCGTTCTGCTTCATCGAGGAGCCTGCCGAACTCGTCGAGGCCCTCGACGCTCAAGACGTCGTCATCGTATCGGGTGACGCGGAGATCGGCGGATTCGCGAAACGTCTGAAAGAGCTCCTCCCCGGTCGGGTCGAGACGAGCCAGTCCGCACCGACCGCCCCGGAGAAGGGAAAGCTCACCCTCCTCGTCGGACCGGTCGCGAAGCAGGCCACAACGGCCTGGGCCGTCGATTGGGATCGGCTGGGTCTGGGGCGCGGCAAGGGCTGCATCCAGATGCAAGTCCGAACCGTCGGCGTGTTCGGCATCGACGCCGCTGGGCTATCGCATGCGCTGAAGCTCCTGGAGCGCTTCGCGGAGTTGGCGCGAGCGGAATCCAAGGCCCCGAGGTGATGTACGTACCCGGGCAGACCCTAGAATGAAATGTCTACAATGATGTCCGACTTACCCCGCTGGCTGAAGATGATGCCCTTGAGATAATCAATGAACGCCACCCCCACGTGGAACATGTCAACACCCCACGCCGGGTCGATCAGCCGATCCGGCAGCGGGTCGGTCTCCAACGTGACGTGTCCGTCGTAGTAGGAGCTGTTGCCGCTCTTGATGCGCTCAATATGGTGCACGTACTCGTCCGGGATCGCGGGAGAGACGCGATCGGAGCCGTGGTATCGCCCGATCTCGCTGCCGAGGTCGGCGAACATGCAGTCGGAGGCCATCCAGATGCCGGTGAACACCCCCTCGAGAAGCCCTTGACCCGCCGGTACCTGTTTCTCCGGCGATGCGACATGGCGCAGCCAGTACTCATCCAGCATCATGTGCAGCCGGCTCGGGGCATAGACCTGGCTGATTTTGACGATCGGACCCGGCGCGCCGAACTGGCTTCCCGTGTCGTACTCCGCGGCGAGACTGCTATCGGCCTCGGCCCTGTCGTACCACTTGCGGCCGAGCAGCGTCCGCGTGTAGTTGAATCGCTCCTGGGTCTTCTCCCCTTTTGCGGCGCGCACGAACTCGGGACAGACGTACAGTGTCTCGAAGCGGGCGTAGTCGAAGAGGCTTCCGTGGCGAATGTGCGCGATGTCTTGCGGCCACTGCTCCTCATCGAGCATCCAGTAGTCCGGCATGTTCGGCATGAGCCAATCCTCGAGGTAGGCCCACTGCCTGCGCGTAATCCCCGAGCCGTCGGGATGCTCGTCGTTCGGGAGGTTGTGGCAGTTCTCCCAGCCCACGCCCATGAACGGCGGTGTCTCGGCGTAGTCCTCCGCGTACATCAGGATGGCCTTGGAGAGCTGACTGATCCGCGACGCGCACAGCGTCGTCCGTGCCTGTGCACGCGCCTTGCTCAGAGAGGGCAGAAGAATCGAGATCAGCAATGCGATAATGGCGACGACGACCAGCAACTCGATCAGCGTGAAGCCCGCTCGAGGCTTGCCATGATCTGATCTCATGGTTAGGTTCCTGTGCTAGGCCGTTGGCGATCGCATCCCGCGCTCCACACGGGGCTGCGCGAAGCCTGACGGATGATGGGCACGCGACACGTGCCGGAAACCGAGAATTCCCATATGCCTTCCCTCAAAAAACCAGCTTACCATAGTCTGTTCTCTGATCCAGCGGAAAAGGTCCATCCTGTCGACCTCGCGCCTCCCTGCCGGGTCCATTGCGATAGGAGCTCCAGAGAGGCGCCCTGGCATTCCCGGCACAGGGAACGACGCTGCACGAAAGGAGCGCTCCATGCGCTACGCCCCGATGGGTTGGAAGCCTTCGCTGGTGCTCTTGATGACCGTTGTAGGTGTTCGGCCTGCGCCATGCGCCGGTGGCGAGGTACGTTCTTCGGATAACGGAATTCGGTCCTCTGAGGAAACGCCCTCCCAGCCCCCCCGTATGGCGGGGAAGCAACCGCTCCACAGCAAGGGCCGACGTTGCGTCTCGCCTTGGATCGTCTACCGGGGGGAGGACACGATCGATCGCCTCCGCAAGCACGCCGACATCGTCGCGTCGATCAGCGTCTGCGGGAACGCGCCCGCGGAATTCATTGCCCGGTGCCGCGAACTGGAAATCGTGACGTACAAGCTCGTCGGCGGGAAGCATACCGCCTTCGACACCGCACCGCACCGAAAGGCGACGATCGCCAAGTACCTCACGCTCTGCCAAGAGGTCGGTTACGATGGGATCGACCTGGACTTCGAGATGCTCGACGCCACCTACCGCGAGGCCTACAGCGCTCTGCTCCGCGAGGCCTCCCGCGAGCTGCATCGCGCCGGCAAGAAGCTGAGCATGTGCGTGAGCTACATGATGTCCACCCGCCGGACGACGGAGGGCGACCACATGCCGGACTTCTACGATCACACGGTCGTCGGACAGACCTGCGACATGGTCCGCGTGATGTGCTACGACATGTATAGCCTCTCCGGCAAGGGTATCGGGCCGGTCAGCACGCAACCCTGGGCAAAGGACGCCGTCAAGTACTGGCTCCGCCACGTGCCGGCCGAACGGCTCGTCATGGGGCTGCCCGCCTACTCGGGCGACTTCGAGATGAAGCTCGACGGCAAGCGGACGCGACACTACAGCGCGCCCAGGCCCGTCGTCCCGATGGGCACCACCGTTCGCCGCGTCTGGCTGCCCTATGAGCAGATCAACACCTACAAGTACGTCGATGCGAAAGGCGTCCTACACCTCTTCTACGCCAGCGATGCCGCTGGCACGCGTGCTCATCTGGAGACGGCCGAGCGGCTCGGCGTGTTCGGCATCGCCTTCTGGCATTATGCCGCCGTGACGCCGCCGATGTGGCAGGCCGTCCGCGAGTGGCACGCCGGTGGCGTAGAAGGCATGTCGCGCCGTCCGTGGCTGGTCTTCCCTTGAGCACGCCCGCTCGTCCAGAAGGAATCCGGCGGTTTTGGGGGAAAGGATGAACGTCCCCGGCAGGATTCAAACCTGCAACCTCTGGCTCCGGAGGATAAAATCCAAGGGATCCACACAACTCAACCACCGATAGATACGAACACGGCGGATTCCGCTTCCGCCAATGCTTTTCCCGAGAACGCAGGAAGCGTGCACGGCGGGCCTGCGGATCCGATTGACGCTTCGACCGAGCAAGCGGGACACGAGACCACTGAAGCCATCGACCGGAGCTTGGTATCGGCGGACCACGCCACCCACCCAGCGAAGGGCGGCACGGCGGAGTCGACGCACAGCGCGGCGCCAACGATGGGCCAGGAGGCGAAAGCGACGGGCCACCTCGAGCTCCTGGCCGCAATCCTACAAGGGCTCACGCCGGAAGAACGTATCGCCCTGGTTCGGATGATGGTCGGGAATCGCGGGGATCACACGTGAGCTCGGCCCGGCGAACCGAGACGACAAGCCGAATACTCCTCGGACGATCGGTCAATAGGGGGGATCGCCGCACGCGGAATCCTCGTAGGCGGCCGCTTCGTACGCCATTCCAGCGTCTCCGCGCGGGCCTCCTCCAGCAGCTACTTCTTCTCCTTCTTCTGTGACGCGCTCTCCTTCGGCTTCGCATCCTTCTTGGCCAGTGCCTGCTCGGCGATCTCCAGCACGTCCTCGGAGGGCAGGACGACCACCGCGATGTCGGCCAGCGCGTCCGTGCCGACGAGCGTGGCCTCGATCTCCTCGCCGTCCCGCATCCGGCAGACCACGCGTCGGGCCTTGCCGGCCACGTGATGGTTCGTGATGACGTGCCCATCCTTACTGATGATGATGCCGCTGCCCGCGCTCTCATACTTCTGCAGCCGACCCTCCGAGGGCTGGACGGTCACCACATGGATCCGAACCAGCGCCGGGTAGACGCGCTCCACGGCCCGGTCGATGGCCGCCCGCGAGGGGTGTTGTCCGGTCGAGCGATCGGACGAAGCGCCGGCCACGCACACCGAACCGAGCACAAGCGTTACCATTCCGGCCAAGAGCAAGGTCCGCCATGGATTTCGTTGCATGCTCCTCTCCTGGACAAAGGCGTCGGATGGACCGCGCGGTTGCGTCCGCCATCGAGGAGGCCGAGCCCCCCGCCTGACGGTGCTTTCGTCGAACGCAAGACCGGCGCGAATGCTGTCGCGTCGTATCATGACGTAGCCGGCCACTCGCGACAAGCCTTCCGGTCGGTCACCGATCCCCCTGGTGACAGCATATACGCCTTCTTTGGCACGGTATTTCTCCCTACAAGCCGGGCCTGAGTCGCATTCGGCCGGAAGGCCAAGGCCGCGTTAGTGCTTGGTTTGGCGGAGCTTAGTGGAAGGCGCGGTCTCGTTCTTGGCGTAGGAAAAATCCCCTGATGCCTTCTTGGTCATTGGCATTCCGGCACATGCTGAGAAAGAAAAATCGTGGTTTTTCCTTGTCGAACGCGCGCAACCGCGTATGTTTTTATCGGACGGAGCGCCGGGTTCGAGGTGTTCGCTCCGCCCGCCACCGTTCATCGACCTGGTCCTGTCGGAAGG
>CAZKCX010000423.1:0-6530 GCA_964550865.1 uncultured Planctomycetales bacterium | reverse complement strand
CGAGCTCGCGGGCCTGCGCCAACCCGACGGCGTTGTAGTCCACGCCGACACCGTCGAAGCCCTCCCTCGCAAGACAGCCGAGATGACGTCCGCCGCCGCAGCCGAGGTCGAGCACACGCACGCCCTCGCGTCGGCCGCGGCGCGTCGCGTGGCCGAGGAACCGCACGACCTCGGTATCCGGCCAGATCAGGCGGAATTCGTCGAGGTTGCGGTGCCACGACTGTCGCGATACTTGCTCGAGCTCGGTGAGCACGTTGGATGCTCCTGTCCGGGGTTAGGACTACAGCGCAAGGTCGACCACACTGCCGACCTGATCCTCGGTTTCGGAATCGCCAGAGAGGCTGCCCATGCCGCAAAGCCACTACCTTGCGCTGTAGTGTTAGCCGATCGGCTCGCAGGCCGACCCGATGCCGCCCGCGGGCACCCGCTTCTCCATGAGCCTGCGATCGATCGTGAGCTCCGCCAGGGCCGAGGCAATCCGCCTGCCCGCCTGTCCGTCGCCGAAGGGGTTCCTCGCCTTGGCCGCCTTCCCGCGAAACGCCTCGTCATGCAGGGCCCGATCCAGGGCGGCTGCGATGGCGACGACGTTGCCTTCGACGTCAATGACGTTTTCCGCGCGGAGGCGGCCTTCCTGCCGCGCGCCGACGTTCACCGTCGGGACGCCGAAGCTCGGCGTCTCGATGATCCCGCTGCTGCTGTTGCCGATGACGGCCTGGGCAACCGCGAGCAGGCTGTGATAGCGTCGGCGCCCGAGGCTCTCGAACGCGTAAACGTTCTCCCGCCCGGCGGCGAATGCGCGAACCGCGTCGTCGACCCACGCCCCGCCGGCGTCGGCGTTGCTGAGCGTCAAGACGATGGTCGCCTCGCCATGTCCGTCGAGGACGTCGAGCATGGCCTGCAGCTCCGCACGGCTCTCTTCCGGCCGCAACGTGACCGGCAAGTACGTACCCACGATGACGGGCGAACGCAGCTCGATGCCCAGCGATGCCGCCACCTCGTCGCGCGGCATGAGGTCTTCGGTGATCCCGTCGAGGCCGGGCAGCCCGACGACGTGAATCCGCCATGGGTCTTGGCCCAGACCGACCTGCCGATCCGCGTAGGCCTCGCAGGAGACGAAGTGCACGTGGGCGAGCTGCGTCAGCGCGTTGCGGAGGTACCCGTCGAGGCACGTCGCATGGTCGCACTCGCCTCCGCCGATGTGGGCGATCGGCAGGCGAAGCGACGCGGCCGCCAGCGCGCCCGCGAAGGTCTCGTATCGATCCCCGAGCACCAGCACGATGTCCGGCGCGGGTGCCTCCAGCGATTCGGCCAGTCCGGCCACGGCCCGTCCCATCGCGCGGGCAACGCCGAGATCGCTCTTCGTCGTGTCGGTCTCAACGATGGGCACGCGCGCGGCGACGGACCATCCGTCCGCCTCGATCTCGCGCACCGTCATGCCATGTTGCTCCGAGAGATGGCTGCCCGTAACGACCAGTCGCAGCGCGAGGCTGGAATGCTCGTCGATAGCCGTCAGCGCGCTCCGCATCACGCCGTAGTCGCTGCGGGCGCCGGTGATGGCCGCAACCGTTCGCGTCACGCGCCGTCCTCCCGCGTGGGGCAGGCGTAGAGCTGCCGGTAGATCGTCTCGGCGAGGGCAAGGTCGAGCGGGGTGTCGATGTCGATGCTCCGTTCCTCGGGCATGACCATCGCCGCGAAGGGTCGGGCGTGGAAGCGGCCGATCTCGAGCGCGGCCTCGAACCGCGTCACGAAAACCGCCCCGTTAAGGCGGAAGAGCGGCTCGGTTCGTTGGCGGTGATCGGGTAGCGCGTCCTCGTCGAGAAACGGTTTCGCCTGCCCCTCGATGAGCCGGTAGACGTACGCGGGGTGATCGCGGACAGGACATACGCTGGCGACGCACGGGGCGTCGCCCCGGGCGAGCATCTCCGCCGCCCGGTCGATGTCGTCGGCCGTTCGCAGCGGCGAGGTCGCCTGGAGGTGCATGACGGCCCAGGGCTCGAGCCCTTGCTCGCGGACCCACTCCAGCCAGTGTTTGCTGACGTCGTTTCCGCTGGCCGTATCGGTCGCCAACTCGGCGGGACGCACGAACGGCACCTCGGCGCCATACTCCCGGGCCGTTTCGGCGATCTCTTCGTCTTCGGTGCTGACCATCACGCGATCGATGGTTCGGGCGGCGAGGGCGGCCTGGATGGTATGGGCGATCAGCGGCCTGCCCGCGAACTCGACGAGGTTCTTGCGCGGAATCCCCCGCGAGCCCCCGCGAGCCGGAATCATTGCGAAGATTTGATCAGACATAACAATTTATGAAAACGTAGGTTATGCGCCGAGTGGGGCACGAGACCCTACCGGAACGCATCTCGGCCTTCTACATATTATCGGTCCTTGGGAGGTCTCGGTTTAGCTCCCCCCACGGTGGCGGGCGGAAAGGGGTGCCAGGCTCTGGGGTGGGGCGGCATAGCCGAGAAGGGAGATCCTGTTTCGTTCGGCGTGCTTGCCCCGTCAGGGCACACTTCCTATCGTTGCCACCGGGCGGTCCGACACGACCGCGCTAGGTTCCCAGCCGCGCACGCGCTGGTGCAGTGTCGCGGGAACAGAATCGCACAGCCCATGAGGACACGCCATGCCGGACAAGGTCAAACTCGGATTCATCGGATCGGGCGGGATCGTCAAGGCCCACCTCGAGCAGGGGTTGAAGGACTTCAAGGACGTCGCGTTCGTCGGCTGGTGCGATCTCGACGAAGGCACCGCCGCCGCCCGCAGGGAAGAGGTCGGCGGCAAGGGGGAGATCTTCACCGACGCCGAGGCGATGCTCGATTCCGCCAAGCCCGACGCGGTCTACATCATGCTGCCGCCGTTCGCCCACGGCCCGGCCGAGGATGCCGTCGTCCAGCGGAAGCTGCCGTTCTTCATCGAGAAGCCGGTGGCGATCGATCTCGAGACGGCGCGACGGACGGCCCAGGGCGTGAGGAAGCACAAGCTCATCACGTCGGTCGGCTACATGACGCGGTATCGGCAGTCCGTGCAGCGGGTCCGCGGGTTGCTCGCCAAGCAGAAGCCGGTGTACCTCCACGGCGGATGGGTCGGCGGCGGGCCCGAGGTCTACGAGGGCATCTGGCGGTGGTGGGTCCAGAAGGACAAATCCGGCGGCCAGTTCCTCGAACAGACCACGCATACGACGGACCTGGCGCGCTATCTCTTCGGCGACGTGACGCGCGTCTACGCGGTGGCGGTCCGGGATCGTAAGCGGAGGCCCAAGTTCTACACCATCGAGGACGCGTCGATGGTCCAGCTCACGTTCGCCAACGGGGCGGCGGGTAATCTGGTCAGCTCGTGTTCGACCAGTCAAGGCAGCGGCGTGCGGCTCGAGGTGCTCGGCACGGATCTCCGCGCGGTCTTCTCCGGCTGGGAGCAGAGCGTGGAATGCTTCCTGCCCGGCGGCGAGCGGATCACGATCCCCGGCGAGGAGAACATCTTCGCCAAGGAGGACCGCGCGTTCGTCGACTCGGTCAAGGCCGGCAAGAACAAGGGGATCCTGGCGACGTACGACGACGGCCTGGCGGCCACGGAGATCGCCATCGCCGCCAACCGCTCGATGGAGACCGGCGAGGTGATCGAGTTGAAGAAGCTCTAGGAACTGCTCGCCTTGCTTGCCTCTGTCGAAGTCCGCGCCGGGTCCAGTCGGCCGGATCGGATGAGCAGCGCCTCGTACTCCGCCATCATGCGATCGGTCTGGGCCTCGAGTCCGTGACGCTCGAGGAGGGGCTGGGCGTTTCGAGCCAGTCGTTGCCGCAAGGCCTCGTCGCCCGCCAGCTCGACGAGGGCGTCCGCCAGGGCGTCCACGTCTTCGCGCTCGACCAGCAGGCCGCTATGGCGATGCTCGATGGCCTCGGCCGCGCCGCCCGCCCGGGAGGCGACGCAGGCCACGCCCGCCGCCAAGGCCTCGTGCAAGGCACAGCCCGCGCCTTCCGAACGAGAGGGAAAGGCGAAGATATCACTGCCGGCGAGGATCCGCGGGATGTCCTGGCGCGGGCCCAGCCAGAGGACGTTCTCCTCGATCCGACTCGTCCGCGCGATCTCGCGCAACTGCCTGGTCATCTCTCGCTCGTGGGCGGCGTCCGTGCTGCCGACCAGCAGCAGTCTGGCGTGAGGGATCGCATCGATGATCTTGGCGAACGCGCGGAGGAGGACATCCCATCCCTTCACGGGGACGGCATGCCCGACGGCCGTCACGAGAAGGTGTGCATCTGTCAGACCCAGTTCCTCGCGCAGCCCCGCACGGTCGGCGTTGCGAAAGCGATCGATATCGATCGGCACGGGGGTGACGGTTAGCTTCCCTTGCGGCGCGCCGACGGCGAGAAGCTCTTGCCGAACCGCCTCGGAGAGGCAGAAGACCCGGTGGGACAGCCGAACGGACAGACGCGTGCTGAGTTGCAGTCCGTGGACGCCGCGCGGCTCTGCCCCTTCTTCGTAGTGCCGCGACATCGAGAGCTTCGACCAGACCCGCACGGGCACACGAGCGAAGAAGCCGGCCAGGAGTGGGCTGGTATGGATATTGTGGCAGTGCAGGATGTCGCACCGGTAGCGTCGCAGCAATCGAACCGTCCGCGCGACGCAGGCGGGGTCGAAGTTCCCCTTCGCGCGCGGACGGATCTCCATCCGGCAATCGGCGTCGGTGAACGGCGTGACCAAAGCAGGGTCGGCCGGCATGCGGGACCAGACCAGGCAGGTCCGCCACGAGCGTTCCGCGCACCGTTCGGCGAGGCGCACGAACCGTTGCCACCTCGAATTGGGCACCGTCGGACAACCGCCCCAATACTGCACGATGCTGATGGGTTCGCTCATGCCAACCGGCCTCGGAGTAGGCGATGCGCCGATCATGGCATCGGCACACGGCCCGGGCGGATCGCTCGCTGGACCGTTCGCCGTACATCGTTCCGTATGCGAACGGGCGCGACGTACCGCCAATACAGAGCGCCCAGGACGACGCCTCCACCGGCGCACCCGCTGAGCACCGCCCAGCCCGGACGATCGACGAACGTGAGTCTGGCAAGAGCCAGGCAGATCGAAAACGGAACGGCGCACAACACGGGCCCGGCACCGACCGACCACGCGTACGCCGCCATCGACAGCCCTACCCTGCGACACGTGTAGGCGGGAAGCAAGAGCCCGTTCACGATCGTCAAGGGGACGGCCACCCCGAGCGCGACGGCAGGCAGACCCATACCGTAGACGTAGAGGGACGCGTAGACGAAGCCCACGGAGACAACCGCCCCGATCAGATTCGCGACGCTCGGCCAGGCGTGTGCGTTCAGCCCCATCAGGATGTTCATGGCGGGCGCGTGCACCATCAGCCCCGCGTGTCCTACCGCCAAGATCGCCAAGACCAGAGACAGCTCGTAGGCCGGACCCATCCAGACGTGGAGGATCGGCCCGCCGAGGATGCTCAGCGTGAGCATGATCGGCAGGGTCAGGTACATGGCGTACCGCCCGCTCCGCACGACGAGATCGCGGATTTCCTGGATATCCCCTTCGCTCTCCAGGCTGCTGGCCAACGGCGTAAGGACCTGGGCATACTTCTGCAGGAAGACCATCGCGTGACGCACGAGGGCACCGGATCGGGCATAGGCCGCCAACGCGGCCGGGCCCAAACACCCGGTAATCAGCAGGCTGGTCGTCGAGTAGAGCAGGACGCGCGAGATCGAGTTCATCATCGACTTCCCGCCGAACATCAGCATCCGACGCGCCTGCGAGAACGACGCGTACCGGACGCGGACGCGAAGCCCGGCGTAGACCCGGTGGGCCGCCACCGCGCGGGTCAACTCCGCACAAATCACGCCCCCGAGATACGCGATCGCCAGCGACCTCAGGCCGCCACCGAAGGTCAGAACCAGGATCATCGCGACGATCGAGACCGCGTAGAAGCCGGAGGTGATCAGATTGTGCAGCCCCCAACGATGGCATCCGGTCACGACGCCCGCGAACGCGCCGAACGCCATCTGCACGGCCAGGCTGGCACCGAGGAGCACGACCACCCAACGCGCTTCGTCGACGTAGTCGGAGAGTTGATTGCTCAGCCGGGCGGGCACTTGCCATGCCGCCGCCAGGGTCAAAACGACGACCACCGCCGCGGAGACCAGCAACACACACGTCACAGAGGTAACGGCGCGACAGACCCCCTCGACGTCTCCGCGGGAGCGATACCGGGCGACGTATCGGTTCACGGAGGAGCCGATCCCCGCCTGGACCAGCCCGAAGTACGCGATCGTCGCCCAACCGAAGTCCCACACGCCCAACGCCACTTGCCCGAGGTGGTAATCGAGGAGGCGCGGCATGACGAAGCCGGCCACCACGTGCACCATGTGGCCGGCCCAACTGAAGACGACGTTCCACGAGACGCGCTCGCGACCGGAGAGATCGTCCTCCAGCGGCACCTCGGCCTGTTCGGAGGGGTCGATGGCCGTCTGTGGATCTCTCACGGGAGGACACCTACTGTTGTGTCGCAACTCATTCGATGGGCGTCCAGCCGATGGGTG
>CAZKCX010000422.1:0-6532 GCA_964550865.1 uncultured Planctomycetales bacterium | reverse complement strand
ACACCTGTCACCCGGGGTGCCCCGGTTTCTTGCGGCGCATACCGGATGCCGTATCATCAACGCCGGGGACGGTTCTCATGAACATCCCACCCAGGGGCTTCTGGACATGCTTACCATGCTCGACCATTTCGGTTCGCTCGAGGGGCTGCGGGTTCTCATTGTGGGGGATATCCTCCATTCACGGGTTGCCCGTTCTGAAATATACGGGCTGAAAATCCTCGAGGAACGCATCGAGGATGTACGCGCCCGCCTGGGGATCGTAGAAGCCTCGGTCGTACATGAAGGTGAAATGGCAGGTGAACGCGCGCGCCGCCCAGGCGAGATCGGTCCGGTCGTAGATCGCGCGGTCCAATCCGCCTTGCGCATTGGGCAGCGCCGCGAGCGCACCCGCGAAGGCGTCGGATCGCTTTGCGTCGGGCGCGACGAGTCGCACGTCGCGAATCTCGATATGCGCGTGCCGCGGGTTGTGCGTCGCGTCCATGCCGAGGATGGGCCGCAGCCATTCGCCCTCGGGGTCGAACTCCGGCACGGCCACGGCGCACTCCGTCCGATGCCACTTCCGATCGGGCGTTAGGGAGAGCGTCCCCTGAACGCCCGTCCACCCCGTCTTGGCATCATCGCGGCGGCTGTGCCGATCGAAGGCGACACACAGATCGGTATTGCCCGCGAGCCAGCACGCCTCGACCGACACCCGCAGCGGTTCACCAGGCCGAAGGGCCATCGCCTTGGCCAGCGAGGTCTCCAACCGAATCCACGCCCGCACACCGCGGTAGTTCAGGTCCACGACCTGCGGGACGCCGCCTTCGCGCACCATGGTGCGGTACCGGCGCACGGCCTCGAGCCAGGCATCTCGGGATTGGTCCGGCGTGGGCGGGGCGACGTAGTGCGCGTTCATCCGAATCCCGAGCGGCTCGGCGGGCTTCCATCGGCAGTCGGTGCCCGCCACGAACGTCGCCGGTCGAAACCACGCTTCGTCGGCCATCGCCGTCTCCGGGAGAGCAGGCATCGTCGTCGCCGACAACAGTGCGATCGACAAGATCGCGCCGGTTTCGCGTTTCACACGTTGTGCGACTGCGTGCATGGCCTGCGCACCCCATGGTCGCTGCTCGAGCCGCGGCATTCATGCCGCGCGGCCGCGCCGGATGAATCCGGCGGCTCGACTTGGCTCGCCACAAGCGGCTCGGGCATGGTGTCACGACAGTTCTGAAACGCAGTATTGACGGCACGGAAGTGATGTGAAAGGCGACGACCCATGCGGTATTCCTTCGCGTATGCAGGCGGAGCGCTCACCGCTTGCCGACGGCCTTGGCCCATGCGGCGTGCAATCTCTTCAGCCGTTCGACGATCTCCGGGTGCTTCTTGGCGATGTTCTTCCGTTCGGTCGGGTCCTTGGCCATGTTGCTTAGGAAGACCCTGTCGTCGCCCTGGAGCCACTCGCCATGCTTGGTGCCTCGCGCGTTGACGACGAGCTTCCAGTTGCCCTCTCGGACGGCCCACTGCTTGCCCAACTGCCAGTGGAAGACCTTGTGCGGCGTCGGCGCGTCGGCCGCCGCGAGCACGGGGGTGATGTCCTTGCCGTCGAGTCGATGCTCGGGTGTATCGAGGCCGCACAGCGTGGCGATCGTCGGAAACCAATCGCAGCTGGTGGCCATCTGATCGCGCACCTCGCCCTGCGGGATCCGACCGGGCAGGCTCGCGATGCACGGGACACGAATGCCGCCTTCGAGCAGGCTGAACTTGGCCCCGCGATAAGGTCCGGCGTTACCGCCGCCGAAGTTGGTCCGCTCTTCCGTCGAGTGGCCGTGGTCGCTGAGGAAGATGATCAGCGTGTCGTTTCGCAGCCCCTGCTCGTCGACCTCCTTGAGGATCTCGCCGACCTTCTCGTCGAGGGTCGAGACCAGCTCGGCGTAGGCCCGTCGCGGCTCGTCCAGATGCTTGTAGTACTCCCGCCACTTCGCCTGGCCTTGCAGCGGGTAGTGCGGGATGTTGAACGGCAGATAGGCGAAGAACGGGCGGTCCTTGTTCTCCCGGATGAACCGTCGGGCCTCGCGAACGATGATGTCGCTGAAGTGCACGCCCTCTTCCCACCGCTCGGTGCGGTCGCGCCAGAGGTCGTGCAGCGGCGGACCGCGCCAGTAGAAAAAGTGTGAGTAGTTGTCGATGCAGCCGGCCTTGTGGCCGTAGAACTCGTCGAACCCCTGGCCGATCGGGTCGCACTCCGGCGTCGTGCCGAGGTGCCACTTGCCGAAGATGGCGGTCTTGTACCCCGCTTCGCGGAGCATCTCGGCCAGTGTGACCTGCTCGGTCGGCATGCCGGGCTTGTCTCGTCGCGAGGGGACGTTGCCCGGCACGCCGGCGCGCTGGGGATAACGGCCCGTCAGGAGGGCGGCCCGGCTCGGCGAGCAGACGGGGGCGGCCACATAGAACTGACTGAACCGGACGCCGCGCTTCGCGAGCGCGTCGAGGTTCGGCGTGCAGAGGTCCTTCGAGCCGTAGCAGTTCAGGTCGAGCGTGCCCTGGTCGTCGGAGAAGATGACGATGACGTTTGGCCTGCGGCGCGCCTTTCCGGCCCCCGACGCGGTGCCGGCAGCAAGCAACGAGCCCATTCCGCCCGCGCCGGCCGCGGCGAGTCGTAAGAAGTCGCGTCGGTTTATTCCGTTCCGTGGTCTGTCCATGGGAGGCAACTCCGATTCGCTTGGGTCGTCACTGCGTCTTTTGCTTTTCGGCCCACCAGGCCTTCCACTTGTCCGCCTTGTAGCCGAAGCGCTGCTTCGTCCACCGCTCGAGCAGTCCCACGACGAAGCCCTGCACGCTCGGGTTCTCATCGTCCGCGAGATCGATCAACACGGGGATCGTCTTGTCTCGCTCGTCGACCTCGGCGAGCACCTTGACGGCCGCCAGCCGAGTCTTGGGCTCCTTGTTCTTGGCGGCCGTGAGGAGCGGATCGATCAGCTCCGCCGCCTTGCCGATCGCGTGAGCCCGTTGGATGGCCGGCAGCGCGACCTCCCCGTCCTCGTCGGCGATCGCCTTCCTGAGGATGGGAACGATGTCCTCGCCCGAGGCGGCGCCGAGCCCGCGGATCGCCCGCCGCCGGACGGCCGCGCTCTCGTCCGCGATGGCGATACGCACGAGCGGCACGACCTCGGGTCCTTGCACGTGAATGAAGAACCACGCCGCATTCGCCCGGACCGCCGGATCGGCATCCTGGAGCAGCTCGGCGATGACCTTGGCGTCCTCGGACGAGGAGGTCCGCCCGACCGCCAAGGCCGCCCCCGCCCGCACGCCGGCGTCCTTGTCCTCACAGAGCGCGAGTGCCGTTGCGCGACCTGCCCGCATCGCCAGCCCGCCCAATCCCCTCGCCACCGCCCGTCGGGTCGCGACGTCGGGGTCCTCGGCGAACCTCGCGAGCAGCGCCGGCGTCTTCGGATGGAGCACGGTCCCCAATTCCGCGAGCTTCTTCGCCCGCTCGGCGGCCGACGCGTCCGCCGCTTCCTTGGCGAGCCGCTCCAGGAGCGCCGGGTCCTTGCACAGGCCGAACCGGTCGATTACGCCGCCGTGGTCGACGTCGTAGGCCGTGAGCCGGAGCATGGCCCCGTCGACGTCGATGATGCAGTAATGGTGGCACTCCCGATGGGCGGCCGTGAACCAGTCGGTCAGCGCCGGATAGATCGGCGCCCCGCCGCCGCCGGTGACGACATAGTGGACGCCACTTTCGTCGTCGCGCTTGCCGCCGCGCATCGGGTAGACACGCTCGTAGTAGTGGTTGTGGCCGTTGAAGACCACGTCCACGCCGTGCGCCTCCAACGTCGGGCAGATCTGCTGCTGGTGAATCAGACTGCAGCCGCGCTTCGGGTGGCTGGAATACGGCGGATTGTGGAAGACCGCGAACTTCCACGTCGCCTCGCCGCTGCGCAGGGCCTGGACCATCCATTGTCCCTGCTCGGAGTCCGGGGCGAACCAGCCGGGCTTTCGCTGGTACGAGTCGATTACGGCGAAGCGGGCGTTGCCGTAGTCGAAGTGGTAGTACCACTCCGGGTCGGGCAGGTCGAAGAAGAGGCAGTAGAGCTTCCCGCTGGCCTCGTGATTGCCCAGGCACGGAAAGACCGGCACGCTCCGGTGCAGCGGGGCGAGCGGGGCGAAGTACTCCCGGCCCCAGTGGTGATACTTGTCCCCATGCGTGACGAGGTCGCCCGTGTTGATCACGAAATCAGGCTTGTGCTTGGCCATCCCCGCGACGACCTTGGCGTGGGTCTCGGGGAAGGTTCGGTTGTCGCCGTAGGCGGCGAACCGAAACGGCGTGTCGCGCCGGACGGCCGTCCGGAACGTGTACGGCCCCGCCTTCGCATCGTCGACCACGACGCGGTATTCGTACACCGTCTCCGGCTCCAGTCCGGTGAGCCTTACCTGCTGGATCCGCTTCGACTCGGTAGCTTCGGCCTTGCGGTTACGCTGCCCGGGTTTGCCGAATTCCACGATCCCGGGCGACTCGACGTCGCTCTCCCACATGACCGTCACCCCGTCCGTGGTCATCCGCTGGAGGTACGGCGTCTTGACCAGGCGTACAGCAAGGGCCTGGCCCGACGCGATCAGCAAGAGGGCCGCGGCAAGGGAAGTTGTCCATCGTCGCATGTCGGTCTCCGATACGCTCGCGCTATGCATGGGTGTCGCCCCGTACGGGGCGGGCCAAGAGTTCCTTGTATCGAACTGGGCGCGGGGTTTCAAATCGCAGAGGTCGATCGGGGCCGCCGGCCTTGCTTCGGACCACCGATTGCCCACAATACGGGCACGAACCACGAGGATCCCACGACGGCACAAACGAGAAAGGTCCAGCCAATGACAAGGAATAGCACGAGGAAGGAAGAGGCGGGGACGGGGTTGGTCGTGTTGGCGCTGGCGGCGGTTTTGGCGGCCGGTCTTGGCGTCAAATCGGCTCGCGCGTACGAACCGAAGTACCCGCGGATCGACACGGCCATCGGATACAAGGTCGATCCGTCCTGGCCAAAGCGGCCGAAGGGCGTGACGTGGGACGCCTGCACCGGTGTGGACGTCGATGCCGACGACAACGTCTATGTCTATACCCGCGGGACGCCGCCCGTGCAGGTCTACGCCCCGAACGGCAAGTACCTTCGCGGGTGGGGGCAAGGCGTGTTGCGGAGCGCGCACTACATCCACATCGACCCCGAGGGCAACATCTGGGCGCCCTGCCTCGAGACGCACACGGTCCGCAAGTTCACCCCCGAGGGCAAGCTCCTGCTGACGCTCGGCACCGAGGGCCAATCGGGCTGCGACGAAAAGCACTTCAACCTGCCGACCGACGTCGCCGTCTCGAAGGCCGGCGACGTGTACATCGCCGACGGCTACGGCAACAACCGGATCGTCCAGTTCAAGGCGGACGGCACGTTCGTCAAGTCGTGGGGCAAGGTGGGGGTCAAGCCGGGCGAGTTCAGCGTGGTGCACGCGGTGGAGCTGGACTCCAAGGGCCGCATCTACGAGTGCGACCGGAACAACGCCCGCGTGCAGGTCTTCGACCCGTCGGGCAAGTTCCTCACCGAGTGGCGACACATCATGGTGCCGTGGGGCATCCACATCACCCCGAACGACGAGGTCTGGATCTGCGGCTCGACGCCGATGCGGTGGCCGAAGGAAGGCGGCTACGGCAGCCCACCCAAGGACCAGATGTTCGTGCGCTTCGACACGAGCGGGAAGGTCCGGCAGATCTGGGGCCTGCCCATGTGCGCGGAGGGCAAGGAGAAGCCCGGCGAGGTGAATGTCGCGCACGGCATCGCGGTGGACTCGAAGGGCAACGTCTACATCGGCGACGTGAACGGCAAGCGGGTGCAGAAGTTTGTCCGCCAGCCATGCGGGCCGGCGAAGTAGGGTCAGCGGGGATCAGAGCTCAGGGCCCATCTTCGCTTCGAAAAGCGGCTTGAAGGCGTTGTCGATCAGCGGCCATCACAATCGCATCTCCGAACTTGCCCGCACCTCGTGCAGGAGAACCGGACGGGAAAGGTTGACAGATTCGCCGCGGTTCCGTATAATCATAACTGGTTTTGAGCCAGTCGGATAGACGAGGTCTTTCCCGAGTCTGACGGCATGCTTGCGTCGTTTCCTGGCGGAATTCCGACCGCCGTGGTAACTTCTGGAGTCCAGTTGCGCGAACGGAGTCGCAGCGTTTTCTTACGTCGACACGCGTGCTCGCGCCATTGTTCTCGCTTGACCAGCGGGCCCGCGCCGAGGGAGGAGTCGAACCATGGTGGCAAGCCGCCCCCAGGCCGCCCGAGGCGGTGGCCTCACAACCGTCCACATCTGGTTGATCGTCTTCGTGGCCCTGTGGCTCATCTCGACGGTCTTGGCCGTCCTGCTCTACACGGGTCGTGAGCGCCTCGTCCAAGCGGCCGAAAGCGCCGAGCAAGAAGCCGAGAAGTACATGCGTAGCAATGAGGCGGCCCGCTTCAACGTTTTCCTGGAGCAGGCGGGCGATCGGTTGAGCCTCGCGGCCGTCCTCGACAACGAGCGGATCGCGATGGCCCGA
>CAZKCX010000421.1:0-6533 GCA_964550865.1 uncultured Planctomycetales bacterium | reverse complement strand
CTGTGGAGTTTCTCAAGAAGCAGCTCGACGATCAGGCGGAGGCTGACGGACTCGATGCGTCGCCCGCGGCCATGACGATGATCGAAAACTGGCTGGACGGCGGAGGCGAAGGTCTTCGAGTGCGGCTTCAGCTCGCGCGGCCCGTCGTCGGCATCGGTGCGCCGGCCGCGCTGTTCGTGCCGCAGGCGGCGGAGTTGTTGGAGACGCGGGCGGTCGTTCCGGACCACGCCGACGTCGCCAACGCCATCGGCGCGATCACCAGCAGCGTCCGCGTCCATCGGCAGGTCCGGATCACGCCGAACGAATTCGGCAGCTACAGCCTCTACGGCCTGACCGATACACCGACGTTCGTGGACTTCCATGAGGCGCACGACTTCGCCGTGGCCGAGCTGCAGCGAAGGGTCCGAGACCTGGCGCGGCGGGCGGGGACCTCCGAGACGCGGGTGGAGGTCCGAGTCGACGACCGCATCGCGCCGCTCTCCGACGGCGGGCAGATCTTCGTCGGACGAACGCTGGACGCCACCTTGGCGGGCCGACCCGATCTCGCGGGATAGACCGGCTATAGGCCGAGTCTCGGCGTCGGCCCGTCGTGCTCGGAGCAACGGACATGGGCTCAACAGCACTGTGGATGGCGATGACGGCCGCATTCGGGGCAAGCGACGGCCAGACGGCCACGGTTCCCTACGACGCTAAGCAGGCCCGGTGGCTCTTCCACCCGGCCGGCATCGTGTCGCGAAACGACGTCGTCTACGTGACGCCGTCCGTCCAGCCATGGGAGGCCATGCCCACGGGCGGCGGCGACCTATCCGCCATGGTGCGGTTCGACGGCGATCTCCACCTCCATCTGACGAAGTCCGATGCGTGGGGGTTCCAGGCCCCGCCCGAGGCCAAGCCCGGCACCCGGTACTTCAACAACGTCAGCCCCGGTCACATTCGCGTGGTCTTCGGCGCGGCAGGCAAGGCGGCCGCGAAGCATCGGTTTCGACAGCGGCTGGACCTCTATCACGGCCGCGTCGTTGTGGAGGTCGGTGAGGAGGATTCTCCCGCGCGAATCATGGTGTGGGGTCATCCGCGGCGGAAGCTCCTCGTCGTCGAAATGGCCGATCCGAAGGGGCATCTGGGTGTCCCGCGTGTGGAGCTCTCGGAATGGCGCGAGACGATGGCGTTGGGCGCGTCCGTGAACACCTTGACCGCCCGGGAGGTCCACGAGCGTCCGGCCCGGCCGCACCTGGCCAACACCGGCATGCAGGACTATTTCGACGAAGGCCACGACCCGCTCAAGGGTCGAGGCCTGGCGGTGGCCGTCGGGGTCGATCCCGGCATGCCGACCGACGCCACTACAAGGGAAGGCACCGCGTCGTTTGTGGTTCCCGAGTCCGCGGCGGACCACTTCACGCTCTTCGTCGCCGCTGCCGTAACGCCCTCGGGCTCGGGAGAAGATCCCCTCGATGTTGCCAAGCGTAGCCTCGCCGAGGCGAAAGACGCATC
Source organism: uncultured Planctomycetales bacterium (assembly GCA_964550865.1). GTDB lineage: Bacteria > Planctomycetota > Phycisphaerae > UBA1845 > JAFGLZ01 > JAFGLZ01. The sequence continues at coordinate 5,045 of CAZKCX010000421.1, read as the reverse complement.
GCCGGACGCGCTTCGCGCCGAACACCGAGCGTGGTGGCGCGACTACTGGCGAAGGTCGTTCCTGCGGATCACGAGCCAGGATGATTCGGCCGAGCGGCTGTGCGCCGCGTATCACGTCCATCTGTATACGTTGGGCTGCGTGAATCGCGGGCCCGTCCCCGCCAAGTGGGACGGCGGCCCGGGCCTGATCCGCGGCGACGAGCGGACCTGGGGCCTCGCCGAGTGGGTCCAGGAAATCCGCTTCACGTTCATGCCGTTGTACGCCGCCAACCGGATCGAGATGGCCCGAGGCCTGTGCGACCACTACACGCAAATGGCCGACTATCTGCGCGGGCAAACGCAGATCATGTGGGGTCTGCCGGGCGTATGGATCCCCGAGACGGTCTTGCCCTGGGGCCATGCGGAGGACTGGATCCTCAAGGACGACGGACGCGGGGCCGTCAGCAAGACCTATCGGCGCTGGGATCCGACGACGGCGCCGTTCGGCGAGTTCGAGCTCTACAATCCGTATGTCGGTCTGCTCTTCACGGCCGGGCTCGAGGTCTGCCATCACTACCTGACGTATTACGACCACACCGGCGACGAGGCGTTCTTACGCCAACAGGCGTATCCGATGATTCGGGACGTGTGCGCGTTCGTGGGAAGCCTCGTGCGAAAGGGAGAAGACGACCGGTACGACCGGTACCACCTCGATCCCGCCAACGCCCTGGAGACGTGGTGGAGCGTGCGCGATCCGGCCGACACGCTCGACGGCATCCGGGCGGTCTTCCGCCGTTTCATCGCCTTGTCCGAACAGCGGGGGCAAGACTCCGACCTGCGCGGCAGGTGCGCGGAGATCCTGACGCGTTTGCCCGAGCCGTCGCTGGGCCTGTGGTCGGCCGATGGGAGAATCGATCCTTCGGTCGACGTCTATGCACCGGCCGCCTCGAAGGACCGCGACCCGGCCCGTCGGAATTCCGAGAACCCGCAGCTCTATCGCGTCTATCCGTTCGGGCTGAGCGGAATCGGATCGGCGGATTATGAGCGTGCGAAGCGAACCTTCGATCACCGGATCTGCCCCGTGGAGCGCGGATGGTCGATGGACGCGATCTGGGCGGCTCGACTTGGCCTGGCCGAACAGGCGCGAGAACTTGCGGCGGCACACGCCGCCAAGTTCAATCGCTACCGCTACGGCGGATGGGACAGCGGCGACTCGAACGTCTTCCCGGGTGGGCTGTCGGTCGTGCCCTTCACGGACGCTGGCGGATTGAGCGCATTCGCGCTCCAAGAGATGTTGCTGCAGAGCCACGGCGGCATCGTGCGCGTCTTGCCGGCGGCGAGCCGGCGATGGTCGGGGATCTTCCGGCTCCGCGCTCGCGGCGGGTTTCTTGTCGCGGCGGACTTCGTCGAGGGCCGATGCCGCTTCATTGAGATCGTGAGCTTGTTAGGCAAGCCGTGTACGGTGGCGAATCCCTGGCCGGGTGCGGCACGCGTACGGCTTGGGCGCTCCGTGCTCCTTCAGACAGACGAGCGAAGCCTCGCGTTCGATACCGATCCGGGCAAGACGTACACACTGGAGCCCATAGCCAGGCCCCTCGAAAGCTACCAAACCGCGAACCTTTCGGATGAATCCCATCAGGGGCCAGGCATGCCAGGGCGTGATTGACGGAAGGCAGAAACGAAGCGCCAGGTAAAAAGCCAAGATGGCTCGGCCGGCTATCAGTCCGTACGAGCCATCGTTGACCGGAGGGAGGGGAAAGCGTTTTGGGTCGTAAGCAGGCGCGACGCCCACGGGACCCGCGCCCGCAGGCATCGCGCCGGGGTAAGATGGGACGCTGCTCGTACGGCGTGAAGCAGCGTGCCCGCGATCATCGGCGTCGGCGTCTCGCTCCGAGATCGATCGCACCACCCGATCTCGTCGCGCTTCCTTGCACCTGCCTTGATCGCAGGCTATCCAATCGGCCGGCACCGCCTCGTGCGGCACACACGACCGTGACCCTCAAAATCGCTCGGGGCTTTTGCAGCTTCCGGTCGGCGCCTCGCTTCGCCTTCCAGGAGCCAGGTCCCGTTATAGGACCGCAGACATGAATCACCTTCTACATACCCCAGGATGCGCGGCGCGACAAATCGATTTGGCAAGTTTCGGTCGGTTTCTCGCTCGATTCGGCCTGGGATATCCGTCGGGCGAAAAAAGTACAACGGCACTGTAGACAAGCCGTTAGTGCTCACTGACCGCGAGCCGAATCGCCCGCTCGCCTCCGCGGAACCTGGCGACGGCTTGCCGTAGCCGAACGACGCCATCGTGCTTTCCCAGCGACCACACGGCGCCGAGTGCATCATCGTTGCGGCAGCACGTCCCGCAGCACCGGCTCTAGGGCCTTCGCGAACCGGTAGAACCCCAGATCCGTGCAGTGTGTCCCGTCAACAGTGGCCTCCCCGTCGGTGCCCAGAAGCGTGTCACCGGACACGTACGTCAACCCCTGCACACCCCTGATCAGCAATCGCTCGTAGGCCGCGCGGAGGACCCTGTTCTTCGCCTGATACGACTCCCGATGCCGGGGCAGGAAGTAGCCCTCCTGATAGGCGATGTTCTCGACGAGCACGATGGGGGTAGCGGGTCTGGCCTTGCGCAGGGCGAGGACGAACGGCTTGGTCCGCTCGGTCACTTCCGCGGGCTTGAGATTCGGCAGGCAGTCCAGCACATACGCGGCCGCGTCGATCTCGGCGATCAGCGCGCACAGTTCCATTTCCATTTTGCCGTTGCCGCTGAAGCCGAGGTTGATCACCGGCCGATCGAGCCATCGTCCGAGGATCGCCGGATGCGCCATGCCCGGTCGTGAAGCGCAACCGCCCTGTGCGATCGAGGTCCCGTAGTAGACGATGGGCTTGGCCTTCTCGGCGGGTCGGGCCGGCGCGGGGGCGAGCTTGGCCTTCGGAGCGATCCCGATCTCGAGCTGTTTCGTCCCGTTGTACAACGGTAGATACAGCAGGAACTCATGCGGGCCGGCGGGGATGTCGCTCGCCAAGGTCGACTGGTTCGTCGTTGCGGACGTCGGTCGCCCGATGCCGATCCACTTCCATCTCCCGTCGTCGCGGACGTAGAGGTCCACGCCGCTCACGCCCGTGGCCGGCATGTGATTCATCGCCAACCGCTTGCTCGTCAGCGTCCACCGCGCGGCGATGCGATCGGAGTCGGTGACAAATCGGACGGCCACGCCGGCGGAGTTCGTGCTCAACGACCAGACGGGTTTTCGCACCGTGTCCTTCGCCCTGGCCGGCAGACGAAGGTACGTATCGGCCGTTTCGTCCCAGCCCTTCCCTTCGATAGTCAGGTCCTTCGCGTCGTACCAGATGAGCTTGGCCTTCTCGTCCGTCCGACCGCCGGCCGGATCGAGCGCCTTCAACGCGGCCATGTCGAGGGATTGGCCCGGCGCGGACGAGACCGCGACGGCCAGGACGGCGAGCCACGGCAGCAGAATCGTCGGACGGTTCGATGGATTCCCGTGGAGGGAGGGAAGGGACGTTCGGATCATGGCAATTCCTCGTTAAGCGGTCGATTTCGACAGTGGAATGATCGCGCGCCAGATCTTCATTGGTTGTCCCGTCGATGGGTCGACTTGCGGACGCATCGCCGTGTCAGCCCTTCGTGATGTGGCTCACGTCGATCACGAACACCTGGCGCGTCTCGATCAGGTGGCCGGAGTCGAAGCAGACCTGCGTGCCGTCGCGGTTCCACCGCGGGTGCAGGTCGATGCGGTACGGCCCCGTCAGCTTGCGCGGCAGGTGGAACTTGCCGAGGTCGATCCGCTTCTGGTCCGCGGGCCGATAGAGCATCAGCGTCTGGAGCCGCTTTCGCCCCTGCGGGTACGTGTCGTTGAGCACCCACTTGCGGTCGGGAGAGTACGAGCAGTGGCCGTCGCGGACGAGCACGCCCTCGCCCTCGATCGTCATCTCGCCGGTGAGGGCGTCGATCAGGTAGAACGCGCACTTGCCCGACTTGTGCCGCGCCCAGGCGAGGATCGTCTTGTCGTCCCGCCAGTCGAAGTGCGAGACCATCCCCGTGTCGGTGATCAGCCGGATATCGGTGCCGTCGGGCTTGGCGGTATAGAGCCGCGTCCACCGCGCCCGCTTCGTCCCCTTCCATCGATGCAGGAACAGGAAACGCGTCCCGGACGGGTTGAACTGCATGTGGTTGAACCAGTGCTCGGCGTCGCGGAATCGCCCGTCCGGATCGTTGGCGGCGGCCTCCGCGATCGAGTAGATGAGCTTGTTCTCGCCGGTCTTGAGGTCCATCCAATACGCCCCGCACTCCTTGGGCGCGGGGTCGTCCTCGTGCTTCTCGGGCAGGGCGATGTAACCGTAGCCCGGGCGGAGACGACCCGTGCGGTCGAAGTCGAGCGAGACGGCCTGCGTGCCGTCCTTGCTGATCGCGTAGATGGGGCGCGGCAGCGTGCGCGTCTTGCCGCTGTGGACGTCGCGAATGATCGAGACGTATCGATCGCCGTCGACGCTGTTGTAGATGATCTCGCGGTCGGGGGCCGTGCCGACCCACTGCAGCATCGTCCCTTGCTGCCAGCACCAGGCGAGCGTCTTGTCCAGCGCGATGTACTTCTTGTCGCTCTTCAGATCGACCATGCCGACGGTCAGCGCCTCGCCCTTCTTCGGCTGGCGGTCGTAGAAGCCAATCTCCATGCTGAGAAGGTATCGGCCTGTCTGGTCCCACGGGCACTTGTCGTAGTAGCCGAAGAAGTGGTGCTTCGGTCCGAAGGTCACGGCCTTGGCGGGCGGATAGTCCGGCTCGGCGGCCGAGACGTCGCCCGAGACGAACGCGGGGGCGAGCCCCGCCCCGATGGCGGTCGCTTTCATGGAGCGCTCCAGGAAGGTCCGTCGGTTGATCGGTCGGTTCAAATCGGCGGTGCGTTTTCGCTGTGGCTTCACTCGTGGTCTCCCGTGGTTGACGTCTTCGCTTGAGGTCCGTTGCAGGCACATAGCATACGCGCGTTGGCGTCGGGAATCGAGATGAGCCCCTGACAAGGGGCGACGGAAGACTACGCGAGATCGAGTGC